>JBDKTH010000499.1:0-3291 GCA_039680305.1 Thermoguttaceae bacterium
GCTTGGCGAGTCAGCCATTGGGCGTAGTGGGAGATCTCTACCCCCCAGCCATTCCCGCGGGCGGAAGGGATCAGCCCCATGTAGACGAGTTCCCAGCTCTCCGCGTCGGGGTGGTCAGCCAAAAGCAGGCAACCGACGTCTTGGCCCTGGTGGCGTACGATCAACCAACGGGCTGGGGAGAAGACGCCGGTCGCCCGATACCCCGCTAATACGTCTTAGATCTTTCGCACGTTGTCCAGTCCAGCACAATCGAGCGAGCCCACATACGTCACTTCAACGAGACTTGCCAGCCGCTGATGACTGGCACGCGAGTAGGGCTCGAACTCTAGCACGGTCGGAGGCGATTGGCGGGGAAATGCCGCCTCCTGGCTGAATAGATAGAGGAGTGTCGCCAGCGGCTGGAACCCGCCCCGTTGGAGGACGGCGATATCCTGCGGATCGTCGTTCTCCAACAGAGCGTGGGCCACCTGGACGCCCCCCGCACCAAGCCAGTCGCACACGGCGTCCAAGAGTTGTTCGACGGTGGCGGGCGGCTCGTTGGATCGGAGGCGTGGGGGCCAAATCACGGCCGATTTGCCGGTGTGGATCTGCGAGAAGACGGCCCCGGCCAGTTGCCCCTCACGGCGAGCCACGAGCAGTCCATCCGGCGGGACCCGGCCCGCCTGGATCTCGGCTCGCAGCGCATCGATCCGTTCGGCACGGTCCTCGGCCGAAAGCCGGCCATAGATCAGCGAGAGGGCCTCGTCCAGCTCGTTTTGGGAAGCGGGGCCAATCCAGAGGCCAGTCGGTTTGCGGTGCGTCATGGGAAGAGAATCCGAAGTTTGCGATTCTGCGTCTGCAATTTACAATGTCGGGACGGTGGCGGAAAGGCGTTTGGAGCAAGTCATGAGCAATCGCATCGCGGTGATCGTGCTAACGGCACTTGGTTGGTTCGCGGCAACGACGGCCGTCTCGGCCCAGTCGAGTTGGCAAGAATTGGAGGCGGCGATCCGCCAACAGCGAACAGGAACGCCCATTCCAACCGACTCACCAACCGTCGCACCTGCTGCGGAAGACTCGACCGCCGGGCGGGCCTACTTGGGGCTCCGGGCCGACGACCAAAACGACCGGGGACGCGGCGTGCGGATCATGAAGGTCACCCCCGGCGGCCCGGCCGACCAGGCCGGCTTGAAAGTTGACGACTTGATCACGGATCTGGGCGACGTGCGTGTCCGGGCGATGGCCGACATGGAAGCCGTCGTCGCGCAGATGATGCCCGGCACGACGCTCATCGTGGAAGTCCTGCGAGGCCAGCGTCGGCACAAGATCCCGGTGACCTTCGGGCTTCGGGAGACCGAGCCGCCGACGGCGAAGCCAACGCAGGTTTCGCTCGCTGCGCCGATGGCTAAGCCGCAAGCGGCGTTGCCCGAAGTGTCGTTCGCGCCGCGCGCCGAGCAACTCCCTGCAGCGCCGAGCAGTCTGCGAGTTCCGACAACTCCCCCCGACGCTCCAACCGAACTCCAACAGCTCCGCCAACGCGTCCAAGACCTGGAAAGACGCGTGGAGCAGCTGGAGCGGGCATTGACAGGGTAAAAGTACCACTCCCCAGCATCCACCCCTCGAACAGCTCTTCAATCAGCTTCCGCGGCGCCCCAATATCGAGGACGTGCAGTTGCCCGGTGTAGCGGTCGGCGCCGGGGACGAAGAACCCGGGCTTGGAAGCGACAAACGTGCAGGTATGGGCAGCAACGACCGTGTGCTGAGCGGCTTGGCCTGTGTCGCAATCCAGCCCGCTGGGCAGATCGATCGCCAGCTTCGGCGCCCGGGCTGCATTGATCCGGTCGATCGCCGTGTCGAACGGCGGCCGAGGCTCGCCCCGGGCGCCGGTGCCCAACAGGGCATCGACGATCCACGCCGCGTCGGCCAGATGCCCTTCAACTCGGTCAGCCTCTGGCCCCCCATCGACCCGCAGGATCGGCACGCCCGTCTTCTCCAGGATCCGAAAGTTGGCCTCCGCGTCGCCTTGCAGCTCAACCGGATCGGCCCAGAGGAGCACGCGCACCGAATAGCCACGCAGATCGAGGTGCCGGGCAATGACAAACCCATCGCCCGCATTGTTCCCCTTGCCACAGGCGATGACCACCGGCCCGGCGATCCCCAGTTGGCACAAGACATCCGTCACCCCCCGGCCGGCGTTTTCCATCAACACCAGCCCCGAGATGCCATATTCCTCAATCGCCCGTTGGTCCACTCGCCGCACCTGCTGCCGGCTCAACGTACGCCTCATCATGGGTTCACCATATGGCTCGGAGAAAGTATGCTAGAAGGGAGGACTAAGGACTTCGTCCTTCCCATTTTTCTATCGCCTCTTGAACTCACCTGGAGAGTTGATATGCCAATCTACGAATACATCTGCCGTGCCTGCAACCAACCGTTTGAGTGGCTGACGCGGGAGGGCGAGAAGCCGACGTGCCCGGCCTGTGGCAAGCAGAAGGTGGACAAACAGATCAGCGTGCCGGTCGCTCATACGAAAACGAACATGCCGCAATGCCCAGCCAAGGAGGCCGGGATGTGCGGCATGTCCGGATGTCACGGCGGCAGTTGCGGGTTGGGCCACTAGGGAATCACGACGATCCCCGTGGTGATCGCGGCCGCTTGGAACAGGGCGGCCCGAATGCTGATCGGCAGCGGATCGAGGATGTACGGCGCACAACTGCCCGGGCGGTAATAGCCCAAGCTGTAGATGCACTCGTTCGGCGGATAGAGCCCCATTTCATACGGCAGAATCGGCACGGTGAGGAAGAAGTGGGCCGCGGAAACGACCGGCTGCAGGCCGAATTTGGTCGTATGGCCGTAGCGTTCCAACTGGGTTTCCTCAAAGTAGAGCGGCTTGTGACACAAGCCCGAGGCCTTCCAGGTGAAGGTGATCGGCTGCCACATGCGAGGCCGGAACTGCTCCTCGCCGAGCGGGCACTCTTGGGGCAGTTCGCCCCTTTCCGGGGTGATCTGATAGCCAACTCGGTTGATCGGCTTGATCACCTCCGGGTCTTTCGGCGAGGGACACTTGAATCCACCCGCCTGTGGTCCGGAGGCCAAGGCCTTCTCCAATTCCTGCAGGGGAACCGGCTGCGACTGCTCGCTCGACTCGACCTTGGGGGCCAACTGCTGATTGGCCGCCGCCGAAAGCTTGCCCAGTTGCGACGGCTTGGGATCGGGCTTCTCCAAAACGTCGTCCCGCAGATTCGCCGGCGGCACGAGTTGCGTCAACTGGGCCCGATCTCCGAAGGGATCATTCAGCGGGCTGTTCGGGTC
>JBDKTH010001307.1:0-9703 GCA_039680305.1 Thermoguttaceae bacterium
GCCGGTTTTGCCACCCATTTGACGAAACCGGCGTCGCGCGAAGCTGTCGTCGAGGCCATTGCGGCGGTTGCGGCGACGGGGGGCAACGGTTGGTAGTTGGTAGGGCAAGGTAGCAGGCACGCTCCGCCGTGCCGTTCGCTTTTGCGTTTCGCTGCCCCAACACCACCAACCCGAACACCAGGGCCCACCGACTCCAACCTTCCCCTCTCCTCTCTTCTACTGCCTGCTCCCAGCCGCCGGGTGCCACGGGCATCCTGCCAGTGCCTTTCTTGAAGCGGGCTTGCATGCCGCCCCTCCCGAAAACCTCGTCGCTCGGGCCAGCCTCAAGCAAATGCCGGCAACCAGCTCGGCGCGGGGGATGGTGTCGGGGACGGCCTTCGGTATTTGTCCCGCCTGGCCCTTGCCCCGGCACATCTCATGTCTAGAATGCCATCTGACTGGATGGTGTCTGGATGGTTAATGGATGGCTGAGGGACGGCAATGGCGACCGAAAGTGAGAAGATTACCCTCAATATGGTCTACGTTGATCTCGGGCAGATCGACCTGCTGGTGCAGGAAGGCTTCTATTCGAACCGCACCGACTTCATCCGCACGGCCATCCGCAACCAACTGGCCATCCACGCCGAGGCCGTCAAGCAGACCGTCGCCCGCAAGACGCTCGTCCTTGGTCTGCAGCACTACACGCGGGAGCATCTGGAGGCGCTGCGTGCCGCCGGAGAGCGCGTGCAGATCCACGTGCTCGGCTTGGCGAGCATCGCCGAAGATGTCTCCCCCGAACTGGCCCTCGCGACGATTGACGCCGTCGTGGTGCTGGGGGCCTTCCGTGCCACCGATGCGGTCAAGCGGGCATTGGCCGGTCGAATTAAGTAAACAGACTCGCCTTCCGCAGTCAGCTGTGCTGGCGTAGCGGCAGCCAAAGGAGATTGAACAAATGGATAACCAGATATATGCGGCGATGATCGAGGCGACACGCCTCACGCGTGAGGGGCGGTTAAACGAGGCCACCCAACAGATCCAACGCACGTTACGGTTCGGTCACACTCCCTCCGGAACAGCCACCAATGTGGCGGACGAACCGGAACGGATCGAGCAGGCCTTCCGACTCGCCGCCGAACCGGTGGTGGCCCCCGAGGTCGGCGAGACCGAGGCCCGCGAGTCAACCCAGGCGGAGGAGCAGCAGACAACGGGTGCCGAGCAACCCATCGGGGCAACGACGCCAGACTGGTTCGCGAAGCTCCGTCGTCCCCGGGTCCGTCGCCCTGGCGGGATGCCGCTGCCTGGGATGCCTGGAGGACGTCGTCGGCGCGGGCCCGTCCCGCAGGCGGCCCCGGCCGACGGCCAGTGGCTCGCGAGGGCCCACACCAACGGCTCCGGGACCCACGCCTACAAACTCTATATCCCCAGCAAGTATTGCGGGCAGCCCCTGCCGCTGGTCGTGATGCTCCACGGTTGTACCCAAGACCCCGACGATTTCGCGGCGGGAACCGGCATGAACTTCCTGGCGGAGGAGCGGGGGTTTCTCGTCGCCTATCCCGCGCAAGCTCCGTGTGCCAACGCTTCGAAGTGCTGGAACTGGTTCGAGACGGCCCATCAACAGCGGGACCAGGGGGAGCCCTCGATCATTGCCGGCATCACCCGGGAGGTCATGGCCGAATACCGCGTCGATGCCAGTCGCGTCGACGTGGCGGGCCTGTCGGCGGGCGGGGCGATGGCGGCGATCATGGCGGTGACCTACCCCAACCTCTACGCGGCCGTCGGCGTGCATTCGGGCCTCGCCGCCGGCTGCGCCCACGACCTGCCTTCGGCGTTTGCGGCCATGCAGCACGGAGGGCCCGCAGGGCAAACCGGCGTTGACCGCACTGTGCCGCTGATCCTCTTTCACGGGGACCACGATACAACGGTCCATCCCGACAACGCAGATCACCTGCTCCAGCAGTGGGCCACGGTTGAGCCCGTCGCCGCGCAAAGGACCGCCCTGTCGATGACGGCACGCGAGGGTCGGGCGGCGGGTGGAAAGGCCTACACCTGCGAGATCTACCGAGATGCCCGTGGGCAAATCGTGGTGGAGCGGTGGATCATCCACGGCGCCGGCCACAGCTGGTCGGGCGGACGTCCCAGTGGCTCGTACACCGACCCTACCGGCCCCGATGCCTCGCGGGAGATGGTCCGTTTTTTCCAGGAACACCCCCGGGAGACGACGGTACCGCCGCCCGCCGAATAACGGCCCCGCGGCTGACAATCCCAACAAACCACCGATCCCGCAACGGGTCGGCTGGAGTGGAGGCGAACCATGTCCTCTCTTGTGTTGAGCGCTGCTGAGTTGACGGCTCGCGGGCTTCGCCAAGACCAAGCGGAGGCCTTCGTCGCCGCCGTCGGAACGCTGGATCCGCGGATGACGCCGAGCCAGACGTGGCAGTGGATTGCACGGAACCTGCTCAGGCCCGAGCACCCCCTGGAGGTTCACGAGTATTTGCAGGAGGTGGTCTTTGCGGACTGGGACACGGCCGACGGCCCGGCGCCGGCCTGGTTTCCCGAAGATCCGCAGTCCAGCAACATCGCCTGGCTGATGCGACAAACGGGCACGGAGAGCTATCGCGCCTTGCACGCGTGGTCCGTCTTGCAGCGGCAGGAGTTCTGGGCGACGATGGTCCAGCGCCTCGAGGTGCGGTTCAGCGAGCCCTTCCGCAGCGCGTTGGACCTGTCCGACGGGCCCGAGCATCCGCGGTGGCTTGTGGGCGCGAGGCTGAATGTCGTGGACAGTTGCTTTCAAGCGCCCGACGATTCGCCGGCGGTGATCTATCAGGCGGAGGACGGGCCCATCGAGCGTCTCTCGGTCGCCGAGCTGCGGTCGATGGTATACCGCGTGGCCAACGGGCTCGTGGAGCTTGGAATGAAGGCGGACGACCGCGTCGCGATCGATCTGCCCATGACCGTGGAGTCGGTGGCAATCTACCTCGGCGCTGTGGCGGCGGGGTGCCCGGTGGTCACCGTGGCCGACAGCTTCGCCCCGGCGGAGATCGCCGTCCGCCTGCGACTCGGCCAGGCCCGGTGCATCTTCACGCAGGATTTTGCGCTTCGCGGCGGCAAGAGGTTGCCCCTGTACGAGAAAGTGCGGGCGGCCGAGTCGCCACCGGCGATCGTCTTGCCGTGCGGCCAGGCGATCGACGGTGAGCTCCGCGACGGAGACCTTGCGTGGCACGACTTTCTTTCCGACCGGACCGACTTTCAGGCAGTGCCCCGCGATCCGAGCGACATCACCACGATCCTGTTCTCCTCGGGCACGAGCGGCGATCCCAAGGCCATTCCCTGGGACCAGACCACGCCCATCAAGGCCGCCATCGATGCCCACTTGCATCATGACATCCACCCGGGTGACGTGCTCTGCTGGCCCACCAACCTGGGCTGGATGATGGGGCCGTGGCTGGTGTACGCGGCCCTGATGAACAAGGCAACCGTGGCGATCTTCGGCGGTGCGCCGACCACGCGGAAGTTCGGGCAGTTCGTCGAGGACGCCCGGGTGACCATGCTCGGCCTGGTTCCGAGTCTGGTCTCCGCGTGGCGGAGGACAGGCTGTCTCGATGGGCTGGACTGGTCGACCATCCGCGCATTCAGCTCCACCGGGGAGTGCTCGAACCGGCGGGACATGCTGTTCCTGATGTCCCGGGCGGGCTACAAGCCGGTCATCGAATACTGCGGCGGGACGGAGATCGGGGGCGCTTACATTACGGGAACGGTCGTCCAGCATGCGGCGCCCTCCACGTTCTCCACTCCGGCCTTAGGGAGCGACCTGATCATCCTGGACGAGCAGGGCCAGCCCACCGATCGCGGCGAGGCGTTTCTGATCCCGCCTTCCATGGGCTTGAGCCTGAAAGTGCTCAACCGCGACCACCACGAGGCGTATTACGCCAACACGCCCCAAGGGCCCCAGGGCCAGTTGCTCCGCCGTCACGGCGACGAGCTGCAGCGACTGGCCAACGGTTACTTCCGTGCACATGGGCGGGCGGACGACTGCATGAACCTCGGCGGCATCAAAGTCAGCTCCCTTCAGATCGAGGAGGTTGTTGGGGGCGTCGAGGGCGTTCGCGAGGCGGCCGCCGTCGCGATCTCACCGCCGGGGGGAGGCCCGAGCATGCTGGTCGTGTACGCCGTGCCCGCCGGAGAGACGGAACTAAACGCCGCGGAGTTGTGTTCCGCGATGCAGCAGGCCATTTGCGCAGAACTCAACCCGTTATTCAAGGTTCACGACGTCGTCATGACCGAGGCCCTGCCTCGCACGGCCTCGAACAAAGTGCTCCGCCGCGAGCTGCGTGCAGCGTACGAGAAGCGGCTCGAAAGGTCCCCCTAGGAGAAGCCCTCGCCATGCAGGAACAAGCAATGCTGATCACCGGAGCGGGAAGCGGGATCGGCCGGGGCCTGGCGGAACTCGCCGCCGCCAACGGCTGGCACGTCATCGTCACCGACCTTGACCGGCACGCCGCCGCTCAGACCGCGCAGGCCATCGTCGCCGAAGGAGGCCGGGCCGAAGCGTTTGAACTGAATGTGACCAGTTCGGACAGCATTCGATCGCTCATGGACGCGCTGGCCGGACGGCGCGTCGACGTGCTGATCAACAACGCCGGACTCCAGTACGTGGCGAACCTGGAAGACTTCCCCACGGACCAGTGGGATCTACTGGTGCGCGTCATGCTCAACGGCGCGTGCATGATGACCCGGGCCGTCCTGCCTGGCATGAAACACCACGGGTTCGGACGCATCGTGAATATCGGCTCGATCCACTCCGTGGTGGCCTCGCCGTTCAAAAGCGCCTACGTCTCGGCCAAGCACGGGCTGCTGGGCTTTTCCAAGGTTGTGGCCCTGGAGACGGCCCAGACGGACATCACGATCAACACGATCTGCCCCTCCTATGTGCGAACTCCCCTGCTTGACAAGCAGATCGCCGCTCAGGCCAGGGAGCATGGTATCAGCGAGGAGGAGGTGATCCGGGCGATCATGCTCAAGCCCATGCCGAAAGGGGTTTTCATCTCCGTCGCGGAACTGTATGGGATCGTCGCGTTCCTGGTCAGCGATGTGGCTCGCAACATCACCGGCCAAGCCATCATGGTCGACGGTGGCTGGACCATCCAGTAGGAGCGAATTCACCTGGATCGCAGCCGGGAAGGTCGGCATGGTCGAAACCGGGTCGATCGGGGCGACCGACGCGCTTTGGCAACTTGCATTTGGACACCTCGGACGATGGGACCGAAGCAGGCAAAGGACCGTGTGTCATTTCCTCGACTACACTCCTGTTGCGCCCCTTGCCCGCCATGTTGCTGTCACGGCAGGAAGTCCGGTTTCGGCGGGATCCGAAGGTCTGAAGAGGGTGGCTCCTCGACAAACGCGACGCTCTTCTCAACTTGGGCATTCGGTGAAACGCGAGGCTTCCTCCCGCTGGCCGTCGTCAGCCCCCGGACCGTCAACTTCTGGCAGCGGGTGTACGGGAAGGCCGAGTCCGTCGGGTCGCTGCCGCCAGGATTGCTGAAGAAGAACATCCCCTGATAGTCGCCAGGATGATTCGAGTCATCCACATACAGGCCGTCGATCGTGATCTCGCGCGGCATGTAGCAGGCGTACCCGAAATCGTGCGTCCCGTCGTTGCCCACGTGAAACATCTGCGGACGACACGTTTTCCCGCAAGCCGGAATCCATCGGCAATTGCGGATGACGACACCGCCTTCCCAGGTGGCTCCGTAATCGCCGCGGAAACTGATCAGCGACTGACCGCAAAGGGTAGACCCCTCAACCAGCAGGAGACCGCGGCCGATGGCATTCAGCCCCGCGTGCCCGAGTGTGCAGCGGCGGATGATGTACGTGCCCGATACGCCCATGTGCGTGTCCATGCGGTTGAGCGTGCAACCTTCGAGCAGAATGTTCTTGCAGAAGTTGGTCCCAATCACGCCCCATCGCGTCCGATCGGTGATGTCGTCCATGCGGCAGTTGATCATCGTGAAGTTGACGACACTATTGGCGGTGTAATCGTAAGACCCCATGCTGACCGGTGCTCCCGCGGCCCCGATCGTCTTGTAGGTCTTGTGCGCGGAGGCGACGCAGTTCCGCAGCGTGACGTTGGCGCAACTGCTGACTGCGATGAATCCTGAGTACGGATGCCCCACCGAGGTCTCTCCAACGACGCGGTGAGTCAGGCCATCAACTTCCGTGTTGGAGCGTGTGATCACGATGTTCCTGGCCCAGTAATTGTAGCCGACCTCCTGCTTCATTTGATTCGCAACGGTTGTCAAGACGCCGCCCCGCAGCACAAGACGTTTCTCGTCGATCGGACGGGCTTCAACGCGACTGACGTTCTTGTAGTCCCAGTCGATGTTGCCCTCGATCGCCCCGTCCCGACGAAGGATGAAGCAGTCGCGTTGGGGAGTTCCCGAGTTGCGGTTGCTGCCGCGCCGGATGTATCGCTTGGTTTCCTTGTTCATGACGACGACGTGACAATCGTGCTTGGGCCGCACGTCCAACTGCCTCTGATCCCGTGTAAGCCGATCGATTTGCAGCTTCTCGGGCTTCAACAAAGAACGCACTTCAAACAGCGACTTGCCGTGGTTCTCGACTTTCGTGTCGTCGATCGTAAAACGCGACGTGCTCCAATCGGTGTCGGTGGCGATGATCGCGGTCAACGCCTGGCTGCCGAGATGGTACGTGGCATCGGGCTTTGTCCTGACGGGCAACCCATGCGCATTGGCGTACTCGTGCGCTTCGCAGATCGCGGGCAGATCGTCATGGACGCCATTGCCAACGGCGCCGAACTTCTCGTAGGTGACGAAGTCTTCCGCCCTAGCCGAGCACGTTGACAAGAAGACGCCAAACACGATCGTCAACGCGAGTACGTGTTGTCCTAAGCTCATTGGTCCACCTCTCTGTACCTCGCCACTTGGCACTTGAGTCTGGCATCCCCAGACCCAGCTGAGATTCACCGTCGCCCGGCCAAGGTGGCCAGGACCGAAACACTCCATTCTAGCCAGCTGTGCCCGTGCCAGCCTACCCCCGACCGGAAATCCTCAATGCAGGCGGGAAAGAAAAGCTCGTAGGGTGGGCCGAGCGGAAAAGGGGAGAATGGTTGGCACGGCCACGAAAGGTGGTGAAACGTGAAAGGGCTGAATGGCAGGAGAATAAGCGAGCCCCACCAGGATTTCTTTCGCTCTCCCTTGTACTCCTCACGCTCCGCCGTGAGGAATTCTCATTACGGTGGAGCGTGATGAATAAGGTTCAGACCTCACGGCGGAGCGTGAGGAGTACAACAACTGTAGTGCTGATATTCGCCGGCGGAAAGGCGGGCGGTGAGCCGGTTTTGCACAAGATAGCGACGCAGACTCTCGGCAACGACCGCGGTGAGCTCGAGCCGGCGGAGCGGGCACGACTCGTGCTGCGCGTCAAGATGTTGGTCCCAGAGAAAGAACGACACCCGTCCCCTTTATCATCCCCGCTCGACCCACCCTTTTCTACAAACTGCCCTCCGACTCCGAGGAGACAATGCGACCTCTCTTCTTCCGAACCACCAGCAGGCCTAAGCCACCGAGGCCAACGAGGACGCAGGTGGAGGGTTCGGGGACGGCGTTGACCCAAAGCCGAAGGTTGTCGAAGCCGTGGTCGGCGGAGGCCATCCCTCCCTCGAGCGTCCCCAGTAGCACCAGATAGTTGTTGAGAAAGCCGGAATCGGTGGTGGCGCTGTAGACCAATTTATCGTCGACGAAGATCGCCACATTGCCGGGGGTGACGTCGTCGAAGGCCGGGACGTAGTAGTTGATCCGCACGTGATACCAATCGTTCTTGTCGATCCCGAACGAGCCGAGGTCGCCCGATTGCTTGCTGTCGTTGACCCCGTCGGTTCCATCGAAGATCTGATAGCCACCGCTGTCGCGGAACAGCATGCCGATGCCGTCAGACCCATTGACCGAGGCGGTCTGGCTGCTGGAGCCAAGGATCACGCCGGCCCAGGGGTTGACGCTGCCGCTCCCTGTTGTGGGATCGACATCGACTTCCAAGACGAAATGCATCGGGTCGGACGAGAAGCCCTTGAAGTTGCAATCGGGCGATGCCTGCGACGCCCAGCCGCCGACCATGCCCAGTCGGAGGGTGCTGGAGGTCTCGGTCGCGAGCAACTGGGTATAGTTTGGACTGACCTCGGTGTAGTTCCGCGGCCCCACGAACCCGCCTTGCCGGCCGGGCAGATCGTTGGCCGGATTGGGATTGATCGCGGCATTGGTGGCCTGCACGTTGAAGTTGTCGCTGAACGCCAGGTACATCGGGAGGACCTGGACGGCGTCGATCAGGGCGGCCGAGTCGGCCGTGGCGTTGGCGGCGGTGAACTGCAAATCGTGCGTCGCGCCGCTGGCCGTGAAGAGGCTGCTGGCGATGTAGCGGTAGGGCTTGGTGAACGACTTCTCAGCCTCGACCGGGGTGACCGCGTGGGAGGTGACGACCGTTTGGCCGCCGAGGGTTACCGAGACGTCCGGCTTTGCCTTCCCCGCCCGGGCGTTCTCGCGATAGACTACCAGGTACTGTTGGCCCGGATCAAACCCGGACACCGATTGCGTCAGGGAGACCTGGTTGGCCGTGGATTGCAGGAAGGCCACCTGGTTGCCGTCGGGGATCAGGCCATTATTAGCAAACGTGTCCTGGGCTTCCCCGTTCGGTCCAGCGTTCGTCGACGGACTCAGGCCGACCCGGTCCTCCGTCGAGGTGGTCCAATGCGAGAGCTTCGCGTTGCCACTGATGTAGCCGGGCCAGTTGGCAAACGTGTCACGCTCAAAGCTGCCGTTGGTCACCAGCGTCGTGCGGCCAGCCAGCTTCGCGACGTCCGCCGGCGAGAGGGCATAGTTCCAGACCTTCACGTCGTCCATCGCGCCGTTGAGCCATCCGTAAGGCGTGCCGCCGCCAATGTCGATCGGCGCGTAAACGGTCGCTTTCGCCGAGGTCACGCCTGTGCGCACGGGCACGCCGTTCAGGTAGATGGTCGGTTGGCGGTCCTGGTAGACCACGAGCACGTGGTTCCAGCCCGTGCCCACCGCCGTGCTATTCCCCGGATTGTAAACCGCCAGGGCGGGCATGTAGGAGTTTCCGTGCTCATAGACGGAGATCCCGTTGGTGCCGATCGACAGTCCAGCGCCAGCGTTCTCCGCTTTATTCTGCGCCCCGAAGGCGAAATGTTGGCCACCGACGCCGGAGGTACTGGCGTTGGTCTCGGTGTCGATCTCGTGCGTCAGTGCGGTCTTGATCCAGCCACCGAAGCTGAAGTTGTTGGTCGGCCGCCCATTGGCGCCGACGCCGACCCGGTCATCGATGCCGTCGAACTGGATCGCTTTGCCGGCGGTACCCTGCCGGTCGGCCCCATAGGTGGCGGCGCCGCCGTAGAACGTCCCGTTATTGTTCATCCCCGAGGAGTCTTGGAGCGTGCCGTCAAAGGTCCAGTCGCCGACCAGGCCGGCGTAGGTCGGAGGAGACGCCAAGCAGATTGCGGTAACCAGAAGCAAGGTGCGGTGCAGACGGTGGAGCATCATGAACTTCGCCTCAGCATTGTCCGACGGCCTGTGAGCCGAACGTCAATCAACCCTTCAGGATAGAACAAGGTAGCAGCCTTGAATGCTAATCGAAACAGGGGGATTTGCAAGGTTTTCTTCGACCTGATTCTCCCACCTATGGCCGAAGCCGCTTCCCCACC
>JBDKTH010000531.1:0-2862 GCA_039680305.1 Thermoguttaceae bacterium
CAGGGCTGAGTCCATTCGCCACAGGGCCAGATGCGCGTTCTCCTCCAGCACGGCGCGACGCCGGGCCTTGGCCGCGGCCGCGTCGAGCCGCACGACCGTCACGCTGATCCAGCTCATGGCCGCCAGAGCCACCGCCACGCAGCCGGCCAGCGTCAGCCAGACAATCCACGAGCGTTTCATGCGTCCTCCCGGCTGATCATGTATCCCTTGCCGCGTACGGTCAACAGGATCTTGGGCTGCGACGGATCGTCGCGGAGCTTTTCGCGAAGCCGGGCGATGTGCATGTCGACGGTCCGGGTTGTCAGCCCTTGGGGCGTGAGCCGCCAGACGTTGGCCAGGATCTCGTCGCGAGCGATGGCTCGGCCGGGATTGGAGGCCAGGTAACGCAGAAGCTCCAGTTCGCGTTCCGAGAGTTCTTCCCGCTGGCCGTCGTCGAACCGCACCTCGCATCGCGCCAGGTCGATCAGCCCGTCGGGGATGGGAATCCGTCAGACGTCCAACGGCCGCTCGGGCGAGCGCCGCAACACGGCTTCGACCCGGGCCAGGAGTTCGCGCACGCTGAATGGCTTGACCACATAATCGTCGGCCCCCTCGCGCAGCCCGCGAACACGATCGTTCTCGTCGCCCCGGGCGGTGAGGATGATCACCGGCAGGGTGGGACGCAGGCGCCGAACCTCGCGGAGGATATCCAGTCCGTCGCCGCCCGGCAGCACCAGGTCCAATAAGAGCAGGTCGAACTGCCGGCCGAGGGCCATTTGGAGCCCCTGGTCGGCCCGCGACGCCTCCAACGGCTCGTAGCCGGCAAACCGCAGGGCATCGACAATCCCTCGCCGGATCGCCGGGTCGTCCTCGATGGTTAGGATTTGCTGGGGCATGGGGGGGTTAGCGATTGGCTGGTGGCTATTGGCGGTCAGCTTTCAGCAATCAGCTTTCGTGTGCCGAGCCGTTAGGGAATCGGCACGGGACAGTCGGACGCCGTACTAACGCTAGCATAGCACTCTATGGTCTCCGGGGATCCTCGAAAAGACTGCATGCCGGCTTTCTCTAGCCCAGGCGTTCACGCCTGGGACCTGATGCCTCCTCGCCCCTCAACTTCTTTCCCGGGGTTTACTCCGGCGCGGATCCAGCCGCCCCTGAAGGGGCTCTTGAACAAAATGGATGGGTGCCTCCGAGTCCCAGGCGTGAACGCCTGGGCTAGAGAAAAGCGAAGCCGCATCGATTGTCCACGCAAACCATCTGAAGATCAATAGACGGCGTCATTCGTGTTCATTCACCACTGCGGATTTGACAAAAGCCGACCGCTGACCGCTGATTGCTGACCGCTGATTGCTCTCCACTCAATTCGACGGCACGTAGCGTTCATACTGATACGTGAGACTCTTTTCCTCGCCGGGGGCCAGTTTCACGCGCCAGCCGATCGAGCCTTCTCGTTCCAGGAGACGGAGTTTGTCGGGGTTGACGGAGAGGCTGCCCTCCTGGTCGGCGGTGAGCGGTTTGCCGGGAACGTTGGCCGTGATGTGGATTTCGACCGGCCGGGTCTCGAAGTTGCGCAGCCTGAGCGTGCCTTCGAGGGTCACCAGGTCGAGATGGACATCGCGCGAGGGGGAATGGGCTTTGAGCTTGCGGTCGATCTCCCGTTCGCTCTTGTCGTGGGCCACGTTGATCGCCGCCGTGACCGGCAGTTCCCCTCGGCCGTTCTTGGGCACGTACTGTAGCAGGTCCTCGCTCAACGGGCTGTCGCCGCTGAGGACCAGGCACGGGCCGGTGGTCCAGGCGGTGCCGGTGTCGTTGTGCAGGACCAGCGAATGCTCCAGCGCCTTCGGCGGCGACCAGCGGTAGATGTGCGAATACTTGATCCGGATGGCAAACAGGGTGATGATCGCCTTCTCGCCGCGCCGCAGCGTCAGGTCCTTCTTGGTGTAGACTGTGTAGTCGCTCGCCGCCGCCCCTTCGAGCCGGGGCAGGTTGCCCAGGGCGGCGCCGAGATCGCCGCCAACCTCGACAGGCCGATTCACCGGTTCGCCCGGCTGATCGAAGCGGCTTGCGCTGTTGGAGTGGGCCACGATCGCGGCCCGATTCATGATCTGGGTGGTCACCTGCGAGGGCAGGGCTTGCGATGCCACTGCCGCGCCGATGGTGCGGATCACCTGGCCGACGGCGATCGGGGCCATGTATTCCGTGTGCACGAAATGCGGTACGCCCACCACCAGATGGACGTCGGAATGAATCAGGTCCTCGGCTTCGTTGACGAGCGTGCCGCGCAGGGTCAGTTCGGCCGTGTCGTCGTCGAGCGCTTTGAGCGTGTAGTCGGGAATCCAGGTGATCCCTTTTCGCAGATAGGCCATGCCCAGCGTCGCCGGCTTGGCTTGCGGCTCCTTTTCTTCTCGCACGTGGACCCGCAGCGGCAGTTCGAGGACCTGCATCTTGGTGATCCCTTCCAGCGGCACGGCAAAGCTACTCGTTTCGTCTTCGAGCACAACATACTCCGGCCCGACGGAGACGAGCTTGCCCGCGGCTTTTCGTTCCTGCCCCTTGTGCTTGTAGAACAGATGGACCTTGAGGTTCTTGCTGGCCTCCAGGCGGGCCCGTTTGACCGCTGCATCCTTGGAGGCGTCGCGTCCGTCGAACTCGACGACCTCGCCCGGGCCGGAGCCGACCACGTCGACCGCCTGCTTGTCGCTCTTGGCGTAGATCGCCAGGGTTCCGAACGCCGCGGGCGGGATCTCGCCGGCCACGCACCAGCCGTCGCGCAGGGCAACTTCCCCTTCCCGCATGAAGAACCCCAGGCCATTTTTGAACACGGCCACGGATCGCGTCTGCGGCTTCCACAGATGCGGATTGTCGTCCGGCGCCTCCGCCCCC
>JBDKTH010000765.1:0-6306 GCA_039680305.1 Thermoguttaceae bacterium
TCGCCGGGTCCACCTGGTCGGTTGGGGCTGAGACAATGGACCGCGACTTCACGGTTTACGCCAACTGGAAGAGCTACCTCGGCCCTCTCGGCGCCAAGGCTGCCCGTCTGCAAAGTGGCTGGGCCAAAACGGAGAAGGAGGCTGGCAAGTACGATTGGGCGTGGCTGGACGAGATCATCCCCGACATGGTCGCCCAAGGCGTGAAGCCCTGGGTTTGCCTCTGTTATGGCAACCCGATCTATGAAGGAGGCGGCGGCACTGGCTTGGGAGGTGGGCTGCCCAAGTCGGCCGTGGCCCAGGCGGCGTGGGACAAGTACGTCGCAGCCATCGTCCAGCGGTACGGCAAGTATGTGGACCAGTGGGAGATCTGGAACGAGCCTGCCGGGGATTTGCAGGTCTATGCCGAACTGGTCGTCCGCTCGGCGAAGATCATTCGAGAGATTCAGCCCAACGCCCACATCATCGTCGCGGCATGGGGGAAGGTCACGCCCATTCTCGACTACCTCAAAGAACACGACGGGCTGAAGTTGGTCAACGAGTTCACCGACCATCCCTACACCTACAATCCCGATCAGACCTACGAGCGTCGGGTTCCCGAACTGCGCAAGCTGTTGGCTTCGTACGCTTCGCACCTCACCTTGCGGCAGGGCGAGAACGGTGCGCCTTCGCAGGGCGGGTCGTTCGGCGCAATTGCCAAATACGACTGGACCGAAGAGAAACAGGCCAAGTGGGCGATGCGACGCTTGTTGGGCGACCTGGGCCACGACATTCCGTCGTCGTATTTCTCGATCTGCGATATGCAGTATCCCTCGCGCCGCAACTTCAAAGGGCTGCTGGCGATCAACGACGACAAGACCGTCCACCACGCCAAGCATGCCTACTACGCCGTGCAGCGAATCATGTCCATCTTCGACAACACCGTGCACCGCATTCCAGACTTCGCGGGCACGGTCAACGGCGGGCCAGGGAATCGCTATGCATTGTTCGCCTATCGCACCGATTCGGGGGCCAAACTGGCGACGCTCTGGCGAAGCAGTCATCGTCCGGGGGAGCGGGCGGAGGTCGAACGGCTGACTGCTACGTTACCGGGCTTGCAGTTCAGCCAACCCCTCTGGGTTGATCTGCTCTCGGGCAAGGCCTACCGTATCGCCCCGTCACTGGTGACCGCGAAAGACGGTGGAACCGAGTTCCGCGAGCTGCCCGTGTACGATTCCGTGGTCCTCATTGTCGAACAGAACGCGATCCGACTCTCGCCCGTCGCGAAGTGACGGGACAGACGCCTCGCTGATGGTTTGTTGACGACCAAAATTGGCAGTCAAGTAGGGCGGTGCCGAGATTGCGAGGCCCGCCAGATCCGTGGCAGTACGGTGGCGGGCCTCGCAAGCTGGGCACCGCCCTACCTTACCAGTTTTGCTGGTCAAAACCCACTAGACGCCTGGCGGCCGTTGCCGTAGAAGGCATGGTTCCAGCGGAGCTGGTTCTTGATGTCGCGCAACTGCGATTGCTGGTCGATCAAGATACACTCGATTCCAGCCATCTCGGCGAAGTCTTCGATCGGCTCGCTGGTAAGGGCCTGGGTATAGACGGTATGGTGCGGGCCGCCGGCATAAATCCACGCGGCGGCGGCCGTTTTCAGATCGGGACGAGGAGTCCAGAAGGCCCGGGCGACGGGAAGCTTCGGCAGGGGCTGGTCGGGCTCGACGGCGTCGACCTCGTTGGCCACCAGCCGGAACCGGTCGCCCAGGTCGATCACCGCCACATTGATCGCCGGCCCCGGCTTCACGGTGAAGACCAGACGCACGGGGGCTTTCTTGCCGCCGATGCCTAGGGGGTGGATCTCGCAGGAGGGAACCCCGGCGGCCAGCGACGGGCTGATTTCCAGCATGTGCGCGCCGAGGACTTTGGCGCCGCTGGGATGAAGGTGGTAGGTGTAGTCCTCCATGAACGAGGTACCGCCTTCCAGCCCGGCCGCCATCACCGACATCGCCCGCCCCAAGGCGGCCGATTTCCAGTCGCCCTCCGCCCCGAACCCGTAGCCGTCGGCCATGAGCCGCTGGACGGCCAAACCGGGGAGCTGCGGGATCCCGGTCAGGTCTTCGAAGCTGTTGGAAAACGCCCGACAAGAGCAGCTTTCCAAGAAGGCCCGCAGACCCAATTCCATCCGGGCTTCGTAGCGTAGCGACTGGCGACATTCGCCTCCCTTGCGCAGCGAGGCGGCCATGGTGTAACGCTCGTCGTACTCGGCGACGAGGCGATCCGTCTCGGCGTCGGTCACCGCATCGATCCGTTTCACGAGTTCGCCCACGCCGTAGCCGTTGACCTCGACGCCGAAGCGCATCTGGGCTTCGACCTTGTCCCCCTCGGTGACAGCCACCTGACGCATGTTGTCGCCCAAGCGGGCGACGCGCAGACGCCGAAGTTCGTGCAGGCCGGCGGCGGCACGCATCCAGACGGCCAAGCGGTCCTGGACTTCCTGTTCTTGCCAGTGGCCCACCACCACTTTGCGAGCCTTGCCCATCCGCGTACAGATGAAGCCAAACTCGCGGTCGCCATGGGCGGCCTGGTTCAGGTTCATAAAGTCCATGTCGATCGTCGCCCACGGGATGTCGCGGTTGAACTGGGTGTGCAGGTGGAGCATGGGCTTCTGCAGGGCGCGGAGGCCGGCGATCCACATCTTGGCGGGCGAGAAGGTGTGCATCCAGCAGATCACACCGATGCAGTCCGGCGCGGCGTTGGCCTCGCGGCACACATCGAGGATCGATTCGGGCGTGGTCACCACCGGCTTGAACACGATCCGCACCGGCAGGCTCGGCGCCAGGTTCAGTTCGGCCACCAAATGGCGGCTATTGTCGGCCACTTGCCGAAGCACTTCTTCTCCGTAGAGGGGCTGGCTTCCCGTGATGAACCAGGCTTCCAACGACTTTAACGCCATGATGCAACTCCGTATTCTGAACCCGAAAGGATCGGTGAGGCCAAAGGGCGGCAGTCTTCTCTTGATCATGCGCAAAAACGATCGCAGAGCTAGCCAATTCTGCGCAAAAAAATGGCAAATTTGCGACGGTCGCGTGGACCTGCCGAACCGCGATGGTAGAATCGGAACCAGAAATCTGGGCACGAAGTGGGCGGCAAAGCGGGAAAGACAATGGCGGGAATCCGGAGAGTGGCACTCCTTGTTGAGACGGCCCGCGGCTATGGACGGGACGTGTTGCGGGGAATCGTGCGGTATGCCAGGCTGCAGGGGCCCTGGGCGTTCTACGTCACCCCCGGGGATTTCCAGCAGGTCGTACCGAAGATCCGTCAATGGGGAGGCACGGGGATCATCGCTCGGATCGAAACCCCGGAGACCGCCAAGGTGCTGTTGGCCACCCGGCTGCCCCTGATCGCCATGGACCTGAGCGAGGAGCAGCTGGCCCCGGGCAGTCCGCTGGGGCGGTTATCGGAGTTGGCCTCCGATTCCCATCAGGCGGCCAGCCTGGCGGCCGATCATCTCCTGGAGCGGGGCTTCCGACACTTTGCGTTTGTCGGATTTCCGGGGCGCGTTTGGTCCACGCGGCGCGAGCAGGGCTTCTGCCAGCGGGTCGGCGAGGCGGGGTTCGAGACGCACCTTTACCCGACGCCGAAACGCAAACGCGATCGGGAGTGGGCCCAGGAACAGGCGATCCTGGCGGCCTGGCTGCGGAGCTTGCCCAAGCCGATTGGCGTGATGGCCTGCAACGACGACCGTGGGCGGCAGGTGCTCGAAGCATGTCGCGAGGCGGACGTGCAGGTGCCCGAGGAAGCCGCAGTCGTGGGGGTGGATAACGACGAATTGCTCTGCGAGTTGGCTGATCCGCCCATGTCCAGCGTGGCGATCAACGCCGAGCGTGCCGGCTACGAAGCAGCCGCCCTGCTCGACGGCTTGATGTCGGGCCGGATCAAGCGACCGCAACGGATCCTGGCCGAGGCCCTTGAGGTCGTCACTCGCCGCTCGACCGACGTGCTGGCATTGGAAGACCGGGAGGTCACCCAGGCCCTGCGGTACATCCACGAAAACGCCGGCCGGCCGCTCCGCGTCGACGAGATCGTCAAACCGTTGGCCGTATCGCGCCGCGCGTTGGAGATCCGGTTCCAACGGGCGGTCGGTCGATCGCTCCACGACGAGATCCAGCGGATGCATCTCGAACGAGCAAAGCGGCTATTGCGCGAGAGCGACTTGCCTCTGGCCAACGTGGCCGAAGCTTCGGGTTTCACGACCCCCAGCTACCTGGCCCAGGTGTTCCGGCAGCAACTCGGCATGACTCCGGCGCGCTACCGCCGCCACGTGCGGGGACAGTAGCCGATTCGACGATGGCGTGATGACGAACCACCACTACGTCGCCGCGTCTGACAGACGTTCCCGCATGGCGAAGGTGCTGCAATCGACGAGATGACGGTTGTTGTCCGTCTCGCCGGTTTGGGGGGGCACAGGGAGGGTTCTCCCCCGGAAAATGGCCCCTACACACACCGGAAACGGGGGCACTTGCCGATAGGCCCAGACGTTGTTCTTCTTCTTTGGGGCCTCGCCACGAATTTTCGCAAGGAGACCTCTTGCGGAACTCACAAAATCAACTAGACTGAAACATGTGAGGGGCAACCCTCACACTCTCGCCCTCGTTGCTCCCTGCCCCGGCAACGAGGGCATTTTTGTTGCGCTCCGGTATTACGCCGCTTCCCCGCAGCGATTCGAACAACGCAGCCTCTCAACCAGCCTTCGGACGCAATCCTCCAACACCGGCAGGGCCTCATCGGAGGTGGCGCAGTCCAGGTCGTCCACGTGCCAGTATTCCACCCGGTCTCGCCAGAGCGGGAATTGCTCGGCCATCAGCGGGCGATGCTCCGCTTCCTTCACGGCGACCACCAACTCCGCCGAGCCCAGATCGGCCAGCGTGAGCGGCTTGGGAAGGCGATGCTCGCCGTCCATGGGAATCCCCCGAGTCTCGAGGGCCTCGACGGTGTAGCGGGAGATGCAACCGATGTCGCCCCAATGCCCCACCAGCAATCCGCGGGAATCGGCCCTCCAATCCAAACCTTCCTGACTGGCCAGCCAGTTGAAGAAATGCTCGGCGAATCGGCTGCGGTAGTAGTTGGCGCTGCACAGGAAGATGACTTGCTTCATTTCGGTTTGTCCGTAGCGGTTCAAGTGACTCACGCCACCGCTCCATGGAGGGCACGCGATGGCAACCATCGTCAGGGGGACGTTTTGTCCGGCCCCCATGACGCCATACGGGCGGGGCATTATAATCCAGCCAGCGGCTTTCCATCGAGGGGAGTTGTGGCCGAACTCATCGCTTCGAATCCCTCCACGTGGCGGTGATGCTCGCCCGGAATGGGTACATCACTGGGCAGACGATCAATGTGAACGGCGGGTGGTATAGGAGTTGAGTGACGGTGTTCATGACGATTGCTCGTCAGGTGGGCAGACTGACGGGCGAGGGTCGTGCGTCTTGCCCCTTCGACCACAAGGACTCATCATGACCGAGTCGCGCCCGACGAGCAAATCCCGTTTCTCTCGCAGTGAACTCGGGGTGCTTCTCTTCACCGCCTCCTACATGACGGCCTCGTTGGCAGGATTGACCGTGCTAAGGAACGAGGAGTTTGCCTTCTACTTTGTGGTCATGTGTCTCTTGATCGCCGCCGTGGCAACCGTCCACCTGCGAGTCGGCCTGCACATGGGTGCGCTTTGGGGCTTGGCTTTCTGGGGTCTGGCTCACATGGCCGGAGGGCTCATGCCAATCCCTGGCCCTTGGCCGATCCAGGGCGAAACGCATGTCCTTTACAATTGGTGGCTTGTGCCGGGCCTGTTGAAGTATGACCAGGTCGTCCACGCCTATGGATTCGGGCTCGTCACCTGGATCTGCTGGCAGGGGCTCCGCGGAGCATTTCGTGCCCGGGGGGCCCCTGTCACACCGACCCTCGGCCTGCTAACCTTATGTGTTGCTGGTGGTATGGGGTTCGGGGCTGCCAATGAGGTGGTGGAATTCATTGTCACGCTCACTCTGCCCGGCACGAACGTCGGCGGATATGCCAACACCGGATGGGATCTGGTGGCCAATTCGGCCGGCTGCCTGATCGCCGCAATGGCCGTTCGCGTGCTGGGGAAAGACGCGACGGGATGATCTGGAATAGACGGTTCAGCTTTTCCCCCAGATTAGGAGTCAGTCCTTAACGGAATCGCGATGTCCGACCCCATCCACCCGATCATCGGCCCTTACCAACAGCGTCCGGCGGTCTGCCGCAACTACGATCCCCGTGCCGCCGTGGTCGCCCAGCAGATCGCCGCGGCGATCC
>JBDKTH010001367.1:0-13812 GCA_039680305.1 Thermoguttaceae bacterium
AGCGGTCCGCCAGAAACTCCGGCGTATCGACCAGAAACGGCTTGCCATCGAACGTGGCCACCAGGCGAGCGATTTCCGCTGGGACCTGGCCTCGGCCGCCTTCCTCGTTCTCCTGGTCCGTGCGAACTGGGTCCGGGTCGGGCTCGTCGAGCTGGGGGATCGACGGGGCGTCGTACTGGGCCAGGAGTTGGTTGATCTGGCGGACCAAAAGGCAGCAGGTGTCGCGGGGGATCTCGTCGCGCACCAGTTCCACGAAACTGCGGAAGATGTCGGCCTCGACAAGGAGGTCGAAGTTCGACGCGTTGCGCGGCGGGCCAAAGTCCTCGGGATTGAGCCGCTCCAAAACCCAGGCGGCCGCGCGCCAGTTGGCCGGCTGGTGGAGGGTGGGAAAGATCTTTCTTGGGTCCTGTTTTTTCTGGGGGTTTTCGCCTGGCCCTTCCGCGCGGGCGACCCGCTCGGCGAACTTTGGATCCCGGGCCTCCACGCGATAGATCGTGCTCCGCGCGCAGCCGACGATCCGTGCCGCGGCCCGGCGGCTATGGCCGGCGGCCAGCAGGGCGACGAGTTCGTGGCGTTGGGCTTCGGTTAGCATAGGCGGCTCCTCGGGGAGGAGGCCAACGGGGAATGGGAGTAATGGGGTTAACAATCAAGCTCGGTAATCCAGGTAGGGCGGTGCCGAGCTTGCGAGGCCCGCCAGATCCGGGGTGGTGCTATGGCGGGCCTCGCAAGCTCGGCGCCGCCCTACCTGTTCGGGCTTTGTCTTTTCGTCGTTCCGGCGAGATTGAACATAGCAAATCCTCTGGCCCAATTTCTAGCGTTTTAGTGGGCCACGGGACAAAAAATCTCCGCTGTGCCGGTGGCTTACTGTGGCGTGGCCGCGTGGCGCCCGGCGTGCACGCCAGGTGGTTGAAAGGAAGGGATCGCGCGGAGACGCGGAGGCGCGGAGAAGAAGAGGAGACGAGCCAAGGGCTTGGAAAGGGACAAGGCCACCATTGGACCTTTCCGCAAAACACCGAAGTTCCCCTCACAATCTCCGCGACTCCGCGGCTCCGCGTGGTCCCACTCGTGCGGCCCGTTGTGCCTGGCGTTGTCGCGTTTTGGGCCTTTCCCCTTCTTCCATCCCTTGCACTCACTTCGTTTCGCGAAGGGGGGACGATAAGGGACAGGTCCAATTCGGGGCGATCGATGAGCGTGTCAGGAGGGGCAACGTACAAGCCCGGTTCAATTCAAAGAGCACTGGCGCTCGCGCCAGTGGCACCCGGTCGCTGATGCTATAATGCGACAACGTCGGCCGGCAGAGGACGAATAAGGTAGACTTCTTGAACGGCCGGCCCAAACCTGGATTCCCCCCCTTTTCTTTGGGAAACGCCCCATGTCGATCCGAACCGTTGTTGTGACGATGATTGTCGTTGTCGGTCTGGCCCAAAACGTTCCGGCTCGCGCGGCCGAGGTGGCTGGCAAGTCGGCCGTGCCGGTGGTGATTCTGAAGCTCGACGATATTACCCACCAGGGAGCCCGCGCCAAAGAGCCGATCGCGCCCCGCTGGCAACGATGCGTCGACTTCCTCAAGCAGGAGCAGGTGAAGGCCTCGCTGGGGATCATCGGCTTCTCGCTCGAAGAGGACCATCCGTCCTATTTCCAGTGGATCAAGGATCTCGACCAACAAGGCTCGTTCGAGTTTTGGAACCACGGCTACCGAAACCGCAAGGCCACAGACCCACAGGGCGAGTTTGAAGGCAACTCGCTGGAGGAGCAGAAGGCGTCGCTGGAAAAGACCGAGCGATTGGCCAAAGAAAAGCTCGGGCTCACGCTCAGGGCCTTTGGGCCGCACTGGAGCGGGACCAATGCCACGACGGCCGCGGCGTTGGCCTCGATCCCGGAGATCAAGATCTGGTTCTATGGCCCCGATCCGACGAACGCCTCGCACAAGGTCATCCTGGCGCGCACGCTCAACCTCGAGCAGCCGACGTTTGTGCCGAATTTCGAGAAGTTCAAGGCGGGGTTCGAGAAGTTCGGCCGCCAACGGCCGTATCTTGCCTTGCAGGGGCATCCCAACCAATGGGACGACCAGCGGTTCGGCGAGTTCGTCAAGATCGTGAAGTATCTCAAAGCCGAGGGCTGCCCGTTCCAGACGGTCTCCGAATACTCGGCCTCTCAGGCTCCAGCGGCAGGGAAGTAGGTTGATCCGGGATTCACGGGAACCAAAAACGGCCAGTTTGAATGGTGGAACCAGAGAAGAGGAACCCGTACTTCCTCGAAACCGGCAATTGGTCCAAGAAGACTACGGAACACTGATCTTCACTAATCAACACTAATAAAGAGCAATTAGCGCGGATTAGTGCAGATTAGTGTTCCGCAATCTTTGACGGATTCCGGGAGGTCGATTACCGGCTTTGTTCGTCAAAACCCATCAGACGCCGCTATCGGTTTTGTTCGTCAGAGCCATTACGGACCGCTGCGCAAATAAAGTCAAACTCTTCGACCACCGAATGACGTATTTTGGGCCATTTCGCTGTACGGCGACTTGATCTTATTTGCGCAGCGGTCAGTAGGGAGCGCCACGCCCGGCGAGCGGCCCCCTCAATTTGCAGTTTGCATTTTCCAATTCTCAATTTGCAATCTTCTCCGTTGGGGCAGATTGAGAATTGGAAAATGCAAATTGGAAGGGGGGAGAGGCGACGTGCAAGCCCGGTTCAACTCCAAGAGCACTGGCAAGATGCCAGTGGCACCCGACGTAGTGGCACCCTGCGGCACGCCGGGCTGGACTTCTCGGCCGACGTGCCGGATAATTCTCCGTCATTCCCTCGTCATGTGGCGGGAACCTCGGAGAGGATCGCGATGACCTTCTATACCCGCGTGTTCGCCCTGGTCGCCGCCGGGGTGCTGGGCGTGTTGCTCTTCCGAATCGTCCAGCCCTTCCTCGGCCCGATCCTCTGGGCCGCCCTGTTGGCCTTCCTGCTCAGCCCCATCCAGCGGCGACTTCGCACGCGGCTGCGCGGACGGCGCGGGCCGGCAGCCGCGTTGATCACGCTCGGCGTGACCAGCCTGGTGGTGGTGCCGGCCCTCGTGGTGGTCGCGCTTTTTGTCGGGCAGGCCGCCGATCTGATGAAACTCGTGGAGGACCTGACCAACCGCCTTCAGTTGGCCAAGCCCGGCGACCTGCTCGAGTTGCCGATGTTCCGGGATGCGATTGCCTGGACCGAACAGCATGTGCCGATCACCGCGGCGCAGATCCAGGGCGGGATCAATCAGGCGGCGCGCGACCTGCTGACGCTCCTGATCAGTTTGGGTCGGGCCGCCTTTGGCGAGGCGGTCGGCGCGATCGTGGGCCTGGCCCTGACGGTCTTCCTGCTCTTCTTCTTTCTCCGCGACGGGGAAGAAATCTCCGGGCGGCTGGTGCGGCTGGTCCCGATGAACCCGGCCCGCAAAACGCAACTCTGCACCTACCTGGCCGAGGTGACCCGGGCGGTGGTCCTCGGCACGCTGCTGACGGCGATCGTCCAGGGCACGCTCGTGGGAATCGCCTTCGCCCTGGCCGGCCTCTCGGCCCCGGTCGTGTTTGGCGTGCTCGCCTCGTTGGCCGCGCTAGTGCCGATGGTCGGCAGTGCCCTGGTCTGGGTGCCCGCGGCGGTCTGGATGCTGATCGAGGGACGTTGGGGAGCGGCCCTGTTCCTCGTGCTCTGGGGCGTGTTGCTCGTCTCGCTGGTCGACAACCTTGTGCGTCCGTACTTTATCTCGGGCCGGGCCCAGATCTCCACGCTGCCGGTGTTCATCGGCGTGCTGGGGGGCGTCGGGGCCTTTGGGGCGATCGGCGTGTTCTTGGGCCCCGTGGTCGTCGCCCTCGTGCTGGCCCTGATCCGCTTCGGCGAAGAAACCATTTCGGAGCCGTTGCCACCGGTGGCGTAGATCGGCGGGTGGGTCGAGCGGAGCCAAGGCGACCACGGCTGAAGCCGAGAGGTCGTTTGCCAGGGCATTCCGTCAGGCACAACGAGAAGGCGAGCGAGCCCCACCATGATCGGCTGGTGGGGCTCGCTTGAGATCTGGTCGCTCGAACCCCATCGCTTCGGCCAAGGTTCGTTATGCATCCTGACGCATGGCACTGGTCCGCTCGACCCACCCTACGGGTCTCTGCCGCTGGAGGCGGACGATCAGCAGGCCGACGGCTCCCACGGCCAGAATCAGGATCGTTGACGGCTCGGGGACGGAGGCTTCCAACTGAAAGTTCGGAAGATAAACCGTATCTCCGACCATTCCCAAAGCGCCGGCGAACACGGGATCGAGGCCTGCGAGGAGCGTCATCGCCAACTCTTCGCCGCCCGTCGCCTGCCGATCCGGAGTTGGATCAAACGTCAGTCGGAGGGAAGGCCCCAAGGAATCGTAGGGGTCGTAGAGCATCTCAACGGCCGTGTTGAAGAGATTCATTCCCAGGATGCCGTCGATCCCGAAACCGACGTCGAGCACGTGAATCGGGACGTTGGTGAATAGCAGTGTGCCGTCGACTTGGCCGTCGCCATCATCGTCCCGAGGCAGTTCTAAGGATTTGATCGTGTACCCCGGAACCGTGACAGACTGTCCCGCGGCGCCCTGCACATCGATGCTCCACTCCGAGCTATCGAGATCTAACCCGAGCTGTTCGGCAATCTCCGTGGAGATGATGCTTAACTGGGCGCCGGTATCGAAGAGGAAGGTCTTGTTGCTCGCCGTGCGCAGTTGCTCGGCGGATCCGTTCGTGAGGGTCACAGCGCCTTGCACGACGGGATTCGGGGCGACGGTGATCATGTCGCCGGGGTTTGGGTGGTTCGACTCGCCGAACAGGGCCAACGGAATTCGTGCCACTTCGGTGGTGACACCGACGCTCTGAGTGATCGTGCTTCCAGTTGGCACGAAAGAGATGTCCGGCATGTAGATGACCATATTCTTGAACAGATCCCCGAACTCGGGGAACAGCTGGCCCATGTCGAGTCCGTAGCCAGTCATGTTGATCTTGGCGGCCAGGCCTGTGGTTTGCTCCGCGGAGGCCGGGTAATGGATCGGCGTTCCCGTGATCGTCGGCAGGGCTTCACTTCCCCCGGGGGCGCCGACGAACATCTGCACGCCTGGGACCGAGGCGGCCTGGTTCAAGTTGAAAGCCATCTCGGGAGACAGACCGTGCATCGTGATCGTCACGGCATGCAGCCCATCGGCCAACACGGTGCCCGGCGAAGAGACGTCGCCAAGCAGCCCGCCGTTGATCCCATCGGCCGCTGCCCCGCCGGTGACCTTGATCGGAATCGGGGAGTTGACGCCATCGGTGCCGAACATCACGCGGTCGCTGTAGGAAAGGGTCACGACCGAGGCCCCGGTGTCGTAGATCGAGAAGGTCAGGTACGTGTTTGTCCCGTCGTTGTATCCCTGGATCGTCTCGATCTGACTGCCGAATTGATCGAACTCAGGCACCAACGGGATTTCGAGCACGCCGGCAAAAGAGGACGCAGTCCAGCAGCTGATCGCGACGAGCAGCCCGACGAGCCGGATGAGAAGCGAGGACTTCCTCATGAGGCCTCTCCTTGGAAAAGACGTTGCGTGCGGCCCCGCTAGCCACGATCGTAACGATTCCGGCACGACATGCAAGCAGTTTGCGGAAAATGGGGGGGAGCATGCCGTCATGGAGCGCAGCGACGCACTCGGCATGTTCTTTCGCCATCGGAACATGCCGAGTGCGCGGCTGCGCCGCGTGACGGCAGGCCCCCCAACCGGCCGTCCCGCCGGTCGCAAGCGACCGGGCTAAACGGGATTCCTTACGGATGGGGCTTGGAAGCCTTGGCCGGCAAGACGCCGGTGATGCGGTCGAGATCGTCGTCGGCCACGACCCAGCCGCGACAGTCGGCACACCCACAGCGGCAGGGAATCGCCACCTCGGCCGGCCAGCCGTAGTCGATCGTCAACTGTTCGCCCGGGGCGATCGTGTCCAGGGTCTCGACCCAGAGTTCGGCCGGCGCGGTCGAGCCATCTTCGCGTTCGATCTCCAGTTCCACCAGGGCACAGTTCGGGTGACAACTGTGATTCATGTAGCGGAAGGGGGCGGCGGGCTCCAGCGCCGCGTACTCGCCGATCGCCATACAGTATTCCGACGCGTACAGCGGATCGTCCACGACCGTGCCCGCGATAGGGCCAATCAATTCGTGGTTCTGGAACGCTCGCAGAGAGAAGACGCCGAGGCCACAGGCCGAGGGCCCCACGCGCACACATTCGTCGCGGAAATCCATCCAAGCACCCTCAAGGGCATGTCGGAAAACGCCACACAGGCCCGACAATCGAATGCCACGGGGGGTCTGGAGGTGACACCAAGGGCGGTCGCGGCTCCCAGTCGGACCGATCAGGGCCCAACCGGGAGCACGGAACACCCCAAAACGACGGTGGACCGGGGCTTACCAGCCGCGACGTCCGCCGCCGCCACCGCCACGACGCGGCCGATCGGTCTTCGGCCGAGCCTCATTGACAGTGATCGCGCGGCCGTTGATCTCCTTGAGATTCAGCTCTTGGATCGCGGTGGCCGCTTCTTTGCCATCGACCATCTCGACGAAGGCGAAGCCGCGGGGGCGGTTCGTTTCGCGGTCCATGACGACGTTGACTTTCGACACGTTGCCGTACTCGGCGAAGGCCTGGCGGAGGTCCTCTTCCGTGGTGGTATACGCCAAATTACCTACATAACTGCTGGTCATAATGTCCTGACTCCTTTAACCTCTGACTTACACCGGCCGGACGTTTTCCGCCCGCGGACCTTTCGGGCCCCGGCCCTCTTCATAGCTTACCAACTGCCCAACGCGGAGGGCTTCGATGTTCCCCCCTTCGACGGCACTGTGGTGGAAGAACAGGTCGCCCTGCTCTCCACCGATGAACCCGAACCCCTTGTCTGCGACCACTTTCTTGATCTTCCCTTGCGGCATGCGGCCACTCCTTCAAAAAAACAACGCCTGCAGGCCGTCAGGTCTTCACCCGAGCCCCTTCCCGTCAAGGAAGATTGCGGCCGAACGGTAGAGGGAGAAAATCAACCGCAACTGGAGAGCGGCGCCGAAAAGCTGAAGGTGCCGTGACGCAAATCGCAGGGTGACTTAGAACGAGAGCACTTGGCGTGCCTTGGGGCTCACACGCTTCTCGCCACTACTGTCGGCATTGTAACACATCCCCCCAACAAAGGAAATGGCCAGCTTGGCTGCTCCTGGTGGGGACCCCAGGTGGGTGGTGCAAGGTTGGAATCCGGCCATTTTTGCGGCCAGCAAGGTAGGGCGGCGCCGAGCTTGCGAGGCCCGCCATAGCACCGCCCTTGACTATCTGAAGCTGCCGAGAATGTACGGGAAGGAAAAAAAGGAAAGTGAGGAACACTAGTCTTCACTGATCAACACTGATAAAGGCAATTAGCGTTGATCCGTGAAGATTAGTGTTCCGTAGTCTCCTGAGGAGTCCTGGACGTCGATTACCGGTTGCTCGTCAGAACCCCTTAAGACCCGACATGCACGCACTCGTCGCGATCCAGCTCCGTGTGCCGCTGGATGACGCACTTGTAGCCCGCGCCCACCGCACAGGACGGCAGACCGAGCAGCTCGACCAGTTCCTGATGGATCTGCCGGGCGAACAGCGCGTCGCACCCGGTCAGGACGGCCTGGACTTGTTCCCCCATCGCCTCGTGCCCGAGGATGCGG
Source organism: Thermoguttaceae bacterium (assembly GCA_039680305.1). Taxonomy (GTDB): domain Bacteria; phylum Planctomycetota; class Planctomycetia; order Pirellulales; family Thermoguttaceae; genus JBDKTH01. The sequence goes on from JBDKTH010001367.1 coordinate 7,680, forward strand.
CACAGTTCTTCGCCTGGCGTGGCCGACGCCTCGTCGTCCTCCGGCGTGGGATTCCAGTCCTCTTCCGTCTCCCGGTAGAGGCGAAAACCGCCGAAGCCTTCGTCGTCGTCTTCGACGTTTTCGGGAAAGGCGTCGTGTTCTTCGATCAGTTGGCCCTGCTTGAAGAGCCAATAGGAGAAAAGATCATCGTCGTGATTCAGCACGGCCAGCACGGGAGCCCCGAGGAGCGCGGAGAGCTTCTGCCCGAGTTGCGCAATGGCGACCGGGTCTTGTTCATCGCATTGCCGATCACAGACGACCGTATAGCCGCCGATCGTCGGGCTGACAAAGGCCGTGCGTCGTTCCTTTTTCAGGATGTCGAGCACGCGGTCCTGCGATGCGCGGACGGTGTGGTTGACATAGAAGATGCCCATCGGGATTCTCCAGGGACCAGGGCGGTCAGTCGCTTCTGTTCCCAAATATAGCTTCCCAGAGAGTCTGGAATCGAGAGGAAATACGGCCCGGCGATGGTCACTATGGCCATCATCTTCCGCCGGGATGGCCCAGGCATCGATCGTTTCTTTCCAGGCGACTGATCTTTCGATGCGAGCCGCTACGGGGTCTTGAAGCGTTCGGCCCGTTCCTGGGGCGTGCCGACGGAGTCCTCGGCGAACTCGCTGAGCAGGTAGACCTCGACGCGGGAGTTCTGCGCCTGGCGCTCGGGCTCCACGCGCAACGTGCGCGGCTCGAAGGGGCCGGCCTGGCTGAGCCGGACCCGCTTCGGCTCCACGCCGCCCTCTTCCAGATACTTCAGCGTGGCCATGCAGCGGGCGAAGGAAAGCTGCCAGGGGTCGTGGAAGGGACCGCCGGGCGGCAAGGGGCGCCGCGAGGTATGGCCGCGGACCTCGATCTTGTTCGGTTTGCCGACCAACATCGGGATCAGGCTCTGTAATTGTTTCTTCGCTTCCTCGGTCAGGTTGGCCGTGTTATCCACGAACTGAACCACGGAGCCCATGCTCGAATGCTTGCCGTCGTGGAGCACCATCAGCCGGTTCTTGTCGGCGCCGGGCCCTTCGGGATCCTCGGTGGGTGTGGGCTGGGCCCCTGGCCCGGCCTGCCCGCGTCCCCGGGGCCGCGGACCGGCGGAGGACTTCTTCATCGACGCGGCGGCTGCGTTCTTCTTCAAGGGGATCGGGGACAGGCCGCCCGTCTTCCGCCCCGCCCCGGCCGGATCCTTGAAGTAATCGGCCACCGCCTCTTTGACTTCTTTGCCCTGGGCGGTGATCCACATCACCATAAAAAAGGCCATCATCGCGGTCACGAAGTCCGCGTAGGCCACTTTCCATGCACCGCCGCCATGTCCTGCCATCGCCGCATCCCTCTCGTTCTACGGATCCGAGGTCCTTGGGACCCGTCCAGAAATAACTTGGAGAATTGAGCTACCAATGAAGCAACTGCCGTGAGAAAACACCGGAAGCCTGCACGGGGGGCGGCGGCAGTTGCTTCATTGATGAACGACGAATTCCCGAAAAGAGCCAAAGCACCGCCATCGGTCCCCCCGTAGAAAGAGAGAATCCGCCGTTGGTCATGGATTGCCCAGCGTCAAAGGCTCGGCGGATTCTCTCTTTCTAGCAGCTCAATTCTCCAAGTTATTTCTGGACGGGTCCTTAGCCTCCTTCGACCTCCTTGAACAACTTCTCCAACTCTTCCCGGTTGAACCGAACTTCGCTGGCCAGGCCCCGGCTGGCCTGCTCGATGACGGATTTCGGCGCCAGCTCGTCAATCACGCCTTGGACGATCGACTTGATCGTACGGAAATAGGCCATCTCGCTCTCGCTGAGGAATTCCATCCGCACCGCCAGGGGCCCGAAGAAGCCATAGGACATGAGAATCCCGAGGAACGTCCCGACCAACGCGGCGCCGACCTTCTCGCCGATTTCTTCCACGGGCCCGCTGATGGCCTCCATCGTGACCACGATCCCCAGCACGGCGGCCACGATCCCGAACCCCGGCAGGCCGTCGGCCGTCTTCGTGACCACGCCGATCGGCGCGTGGTGCTCTTCGGCCATCGCCTTGAGCTCGGCCTCCAAGAGCGCGGGAATCCGCTCGGTCGGCACGCTTCGTTCGATGACCGGCGTCAGGGCCCCGCAGATGAACTCCATCACGTGATGGTTGTTGGCGATCGCCGGATATTTGCCGAAGATCGTGCTTTCGTGCGGGGCGGAGACGTGTTTTTCCAGGGCCAACAACCCGTCGCTGCGTGCCAAGCGCAGCAGCTCATACCAGAGCTTGAACAGGTCTTCGTAGCCGCGTTTGCCGAAGGGACTTCCCTTGAGGCATGCCAAGGCCGCGTGGATGACGTCGATCAGGACCTTCTTGGGCGACATCACGATCGCCGCGCCCAACGCCGCGCCGCCGATGGTCACGATTTCCGACGGGTGGACCAGGGCGCCGATGTGGCCGCCGGCCATCGTAAAGCCGGTGAGGACCGACCCGATCACTACCACAAAGCCGACGATTAAGATCATCTCCGCGCTCCGTACTTCGCACCACTCCGCCACTGCGGCGGCCTACCGTGTCTCGCTGTATCTAGCATAAAAACGCCCACCAGGGCGGGAGGCCAGGACAGATTAGGGCCGACGAAGCGGGGATCTACCGAAAGCGCCGATTGTGCGAATGGTAGAGGCGACCTTTGCTTCCACGAAAAGCGCGGCCGAGAACGTTTCTCGCTCATTCGGGGTATAAATCGCCAAGGACTGCTGCGCGTCCTTTTCATGTTCGCCCAACTTGTCTCTTCACGGGCCCCCAGGCGAAATCCTGCTTGGCCCCGACGGTTTCCGTCGGGTACAATCGCAAGCGGGTTGCTCATCTCAAGATCGGAGGGGAGATCGATCGTGGCCGATCAGGAAGCTCTGTCATCGCTGGCCGGGAACAAGGGGCCGACACCGGCCGAGGATCCCGCGGGGCGGTTCGCGCCGGTCGAAGTGATCAAGGACGCGCCCGTTGCGACAAAAGTGCCCTGGGATACGGCAACCGTCGAGACACCGCTCCGCTGGCGCGAACTCCTGGCCATCGTGCTCATCGTCGCGCTCTGCGACGTGACCATCTTTCGCGGGCTCGGGTTTGCCGGCTACGCGTTGCTGTTCTGCCTGGCGCCCGGGCTGTTGTGGTTGGGGAGTCCGCGGCCTCGGCTGCACGCGAGCTTCTGGGCAGTTGGCGCGATGCTCCTGCTGCTAGCAGTGCGACTGGCCTGGCTTGGGGAGGCGTGGGAGGTGGCCGTCGGGTTCGCCCTGGTCGCGGCCTTGGCCCTGGCCCTGGCCGGGCAGGTCCCCCATGTGCTGGATGTTCTGGCGTGCGTGGTGCGGACGCCCGTGGCCGGTTACCTCGGACTTACGCACTATGAGCGGTCGGCCCGGGGGCTTCGCCTGGGCGCTCCGCGGATCCCTTGGCTGAACGTGGTGTTGCCCCTAGCGGCGATCGGGCTGTTCGGCACGCTGTTCGTCCTGGCCAACCCCGATCTGGTCAAGACGTGCCTCGATCTGGCCAACCGGTTCTTCCGTTGGTTGGGCGACTGGCTCGGCCGGTTCGCACCAACCTGGTGGGAGCTTGTCTTCTGGATCGCGGCGACCTGGACGACGATCGGCCTGCTTCGCCCGGTCTGGCGCCACTCGATGCTCTCCTCGTTTTCCAAGGACGGTCCCCGTCCCGACGCCCTCGGGCCCACGGAGACGCCGCTCTACGCCGCCCTGCGCAACACGCTGGTCGCCGTGATCGGGCTGTTTGCCGTGTATCTGGGGTTCGAGTTCAAGACGCTCTGGTTTCGCGAGTTCCCCCAGGGGTTCTACTATGCCGGCTATGCCCACGAGGGGGCGGCGTGGCTCACCGTCGCATTGCTCCTGGCCACGGTCGTCCTCTCGCTGATCTTCCGTGGCCCTGTCCTGGGCGATCCCCGTCTGCCGCGGCTTCGACGCCTGGCGTGGCTCTGGTCGCTGGAGAACCTGGTGCTGGCGGTGGCGGTCTACAACCGCCTTTCCATCTATATCGGCTTCAACGGCATGACCCGGATGCGGACCATTGGCCTGTTCGGCATGTCGGCCGTGGCGGTGGGGTTCATCCTCGTCGTGTGGAAGATCGCCTACAGCCGCGACTTCGTCTGGTTGTTGCGTCGTCACCTCTGGACGCTGGCCGCAGCCGTGTATCTGTATGCCCTGACGCCGGTCGACACGTTGGTGCACACCTATAATGTGTCGCGGGTTTTGGGCGGCCAGTTAGCGCCGTCGGTGCAGATCATCACGCACCCGGTCAATGCCGAGGGAATCCTCGTGCTCCATCCGCTGGTGCACTGCGACGACCCGATCATCCGCGAAGGGATCCGGGCGCTGCTGGCCGAGCATGCCGTTCGAGGCGAGTCGCTCGCCCACCAGCGCGAGCAGCAGGGTTGGACCACCTTCCAACTGGCCGATCGCCTTCTCCTCCAGAAGCTCCACGCCCTGCAGGCCGACTGGGCCCCGTACGCCGACCCGACGAAGCGGGCCGAAGCCCTGGGCCGGTTCCACAAGTACGCCTACCAGTGGTATTGAGCGCTGACGGGGACGCAGAGTGCCCCCATGCGGAGCACATTGGGATCGCAGACTTCACGGGCGGCAGCCCCATCCGGTCTATCAGGGACTTGGAACACCGTTTCAAGGGAATCGCGATCAGGCACTTTCTGCTCCGCTTAGCTCGCACGAAATCGTTTTGCCCATTCTTAGCGTCTCGTGGCAGTCCCACGATGTTAGCAAGGTTGATCAGATGATGGGTAATCTCGCTACCCCTCAATGTAGCGAGGGGATTGGCTCGTGCGGCCGCAGGGAGGCGGTGGGGTGGGCAATTGGCCCTGGGTGAATCTGATCTTGTGTTGCATGGGGAAACCGGCAACAATTCGGCCGCATGCACCTGGGATACCGGAGACCAGGAATTCGTTCTTCGATAAGAGGCAGGCTGTGTAACAGAAGTTCACGGCGGGGCGTGTGCTCAGGCGGCAGGAAGACGTCGATTGTCGACGCCGTTTTCGCAAGGCCCGCAAATCACCGCTGGCATGGATGCGAGGAGGTGTTGTTCTACCATGAGTTCAGACAGGAAGATCATCGTCCATCCGGCCCACGGGACGGCCGACCGGTCGATCGCGGTCATTGGCGGCTGTGGCCATGTGGGCCTGCCGTTAGGAATCGTCTTGGCAAGCCGAGGGGCTCGGGTCACGCTGATTGACAAGAGCGAGGATCGCATGGCGCAGGTCGCCAGCGGACGGATGCCCTTTCTGGAACGCGGAGCGGAAGAACTGCTCTCCGAAGTGTTGGCCGCCGGCAACCTTCAGGTCACCTCCTCCCTGGACGCCGTTCCCCAGCAGGACGCGGTTATCGTGACCGTCGGGACGCCGGTGGACGAATTCCTCAATCCCGACGTGCAGTACTTTGACCGCACGATGGACGATCTCTTTGCACACCTCCGGGATGGGCAACTCTTGATCCTGCGCAGCACGGTGTTCCCCGGCCTGACCGAACGGCTAGGACTCCGCGCCGCCGAGCGCAATCTGGCCATCGATATTGCTTATTGCCCGGAAAGGATCGCCCAGGGATACGCCGTGGAGGAGTTGGTGCGACTGCCGCAGCTGGTTGGCGGCCTGACGCCGGAAGCGACGGCTCGCGCCCGCCGGCTGTACGAGTCGCTCGGGGCCCTGGTGATCGAATTGCAGCCGGTGGAGGCGGAACTGAGCAAGCTCTTTGCGAACGCCTACCGCTACATCAACTTCGCCATCTCGAACCAGTTCTACTGCATCGCCGAGAAGTTCGGAGCCGACTTCCACCGCGTGCACGCGGCAGTGACGGCCGAGTATCCGCGGATGGCCGCGTTTGCCCGGGCCGGATTCGCCGGCGGCCCCTGTCTCTTGAAGGACACGATGCAGTTGGCCGCCTTCAACCACAACGGCTTCGTGCTTGGCCAGGCGGCGATGATGGTCAACGAGGGGCTTCCGACGATGCTGGTGGAGCGGGCACGGACACGCCATGATCTGCGAAACATGACGGCCGCGATCCTCGGGATGGCCTTCAAGGGGAATAATGACGATATCCGGGATTCGTTGTCGTTTAAGTTGCGGAAGCTGCTGATGCTCGACTGC
>JBDKTH010000251.1:0-12057 GCA_039680305.1 Thermoguttaceae bacterium
CACCTCGCCCAGCGGCAGATCGGTACTCAGCAGTAACTCGCGCACGCGTTCGAGCTTCACGCGGTCGATCTCCGCATTCACCGAATGGCCCAGGTTCGCCGCGAACCGCCGCTCCAGTGTACTCCGCGAAAGCGACGTGTGGCGGACCAACTCGGCCACGGTCAGCCCTTGATGCGCATGCTCCCGGACGTAACGGGCGATCTCGACGAACTCGCGATCAGAAACCGCCAGCACGTCGGTCGATTGGCGTGCGACCACCCCGAGCGGCTCGATCAAGACCAGCTTGCGCTGGACGCCTTGACCGGCGACGAGGCGGTCCAGCAACGCCGCCGCCTCGTAGCCGACCTTCCGGCCGTTGGAGTCGATGCTCGACAGGGGCGGATCGCATAACGCACACTGCACGGGATCGTTGTCGACGCCGATCACGGCCACGCGGTCGGGCACGGCGATCCCCGCCTCCCCGCAAGCGGTCAGGACCTGGTAGGCTCGCATGTCGTTGCAGGCGACCAGGCCGACCGGCTTGGGCAGGCCCTCAAGCCACCGGACCAGCCGGGCAAGGTCCCGCTGGGCGCGGACCTCGGTCGAGGCCAGTCGGGCCGGTCGCGTTTGGCGGCGACCGTCGAACATGTGGGCCTCGCACCCCAAGCCGTTGAGATACTCGGCAAAGAGTCGGCGCCGCTGATCGGAGAAGGCAAACCCGTCGAACCCGCAGTAGGCGAACTGACGCAGGCCGCATTGCCACAGATGGTCGACCGCCAGCCGGACGATCGCGTCCGGATCGACAATCACGCTCGGCAAACCCCTTGCGTCGTCCTGATGCGAGAGTCCCACGACCGGCACGCCCAACGCACGGAGTTGCCGAACCTGGGAGGCCGCTTCCACGCGGGCCAAAACGCCTTCCGGCCCCCACGACCGCAGCTTCGCCGGGATCGGATCGCCCAGCGAGCGCTCCTCATGATAAAACGTCCACGGTCCATAAGTCCGCGCGTAATCGGCGATGCCACACAACAGATCGCGGCCGATGGCCCTCGACGACTCGATCAACAAGGCAATCCGCCGACGCCTCGACATGGAAACGCTCCGGCCCCTCCGCCTGACGCGACCTGACAACCATCGTCATTTCCCCTGACGAATATCACACGCCCCCTCGCCGGTCAAGCAGGAAAAGTAGCAGGTGCGCTTTACAGTGCAAAAAGTGCTCGGGCACCTTCAGAATCCCCGGAAATTGGCAAGAGTCGAGCTTAGGCCGCCTGAAGCTGGGAAGGATCCTCAGAGGGGCGGCTGTAGGCGGCGATCACCTCTTCGGCAGTCCCCTCCATGCAGATCCGCCCGTGATCGATCCAGACGATCCGGTCACAGAGCAGCGACAGCGAGGGGAGATCGTGGCTGACGATGAGAACCGCTCGGGCGGTGGAGATCAGGTTGCGGATCCGCTCGCGGGCTTTGGCCTGGAAGCTCAAGTCGCCGGCCGATAGGGCCTCGTCGATGATCAGGATCTCCGGCTCGATCGCCGTGGAAATGGAGAAGGCCAGGCGAACGAGCATGCCGGCGGAGTAATAGCGGACGGGCATGTCGAGAAACTCGCCCAACTCGCTGAACTCGGCAATCGCCTGCGTCTTGTCACCAATCGAGCGGGGGGTTTCTCCCTGCAGATAGCCGCGGTAGGCGATGTTTTCCCAGCCGGTGGCATCCAGTTCGAACCCTAGCGCGATGTCGAACAAAGAGCTGATGCGGCCCTGGACCACACGGCGTCCGTGGGTGGGCGGGTAGATCCCGGCCACGAGTTTCAGCAGCGTGCTCTTGCCCGCCCCATTGCGCCCGATGAACCCAACCCGTTCCCCCTCAGCGATGCGCAGATTGATCCCTTCCAGGGCGTGCACCTCCATGACGTTCTCCCTTCGCCGGCGAAACAGCCCGCTGACGATGTACTCCTTAAGGCTGATCCGACCGTGGCGGCGTAAGCAGAACGTGAGGCCGACGTCTTCGAGTTCGATCAAGTTCATGAGCAGTCCATCAGAGGTAGAAAATCATCCGCCGTTCCATCCGAGCGAGGACGGCGGTAGCCGTGGCGGCGACCAGGGCCGTGAACAGGGTGGCCAGCCCGAATGCGTCAAGCGACGGGAATTGCCCCTCCAAAATCGGTTGACGGATCAGTTCCAAGAACGCCGCCAAGGGATTGAGGGCCACGAGCGATCCCACGTGGCGTTCTTCGAGGAGCTTGATTGAGTAGATGATCGGGGTGAGGTAGAAGAGAACTTGCAGAACCACCTCCACCAGGTGTTGTGTATCCTGGAACATCACGTTGACCACTCCTGCGCAGATCGCCAGGGAGTAGCCGAGCAGGAAGAGTAGGAGCAACGTGGGCAGGAGGCTCAGCAGAGCGGGGAGACTCTGAAGGCCGGTCAGACACCAGGTGGCGACCAGTACGACGCCCATGCCCAAGAGAAAGTGGAAGCCGGCGCCGAGGGTGACCCGCAAGGGATAGATGGCCAGCGGCGCCGGATGCTGACGGATGTACGACTCGCTCTGGAAGAACGTTTGGCAGCCGCCGATCACCACCGCCGTGAGGTAGTTCCAGAACGTCAGTCCGGCCAACAGGAAGGGACCGTAGGTGCGGACATCGACATGGAAGATCTGGCTGAAGACCGTGCAGAGCACGATGCTCATCGCGATCGGTTGCAGCAGCGACCAGCCAATACCGATCATCGATCGACGGTACCTCGCCCGCAGATCGATGCGAACCAGGGCCAGCCAGAAGAATCGCAATTGCCAGATGTCACGCAAGTAGCCGGTCACAGAAGAATCTCCGAGGGAAGAACGCGTCCAGGGCGGAAAACACCGTTCTCCAGACGAGGGAAAAAGTCGCGAGCAGTATACGTTGCTCGATCTGACCGATCAACACCAGCCACGGCAAGCGACGGTTGCCCCCGTCCCTCGTGGGCATACTCTCCATCTATCCCAATTTGACGCAGAAGGAGAGAAAGCTCCCGAGGCCGACCATCACCAGTCCTTTTTTTCCGAAACTGGGATTCACCCCCGGCCGTAGACGAAGTTTTCGGCGCGAGGATCGGCCCCCCAGGCGGTCAACGTCAGGCCTTGGCGATCTTTGTCCGAGAGGAGCCCGGACGTAGCGATGATCTGGTCGAACTGGGCTTTGAGGGCTGGATCGCAAAGCGACCAGTCCAAATCGCCGGACAAGGGCGAAATGCCCGCCTCACAACCCGGGCTGTACTCACCCGAGCAGTAGTATTCGATGTAGGTGGGCTCGGTGAAGAAGTTCCCGTGCGCAAAGCCTGGCGGAACCCAAATCCAGGCCGTCGCATCGCGTTCCGGATTGGCTGGCATGTCGTGGGCGATAATCTTGCCGTAGGTGGGCGATCCCCGGCGGATATCCATCACCAGGTCGACCATGCGTCCGGCGATCGTCCGCACCAGCTTCCCCATGTAGGGATTCCACTGGAAGTGCAGCCCCCGCACCACGTTGGGATGCGAGTAACTCTCGTTGGCTTGAAGAAACTGGACGCCGCGGAGGAACGGGGCCTGAGCTTCGATGCTGCTCCGGCGAAATGTCTCGGTGAAATAGCCCCGGTGGTCGCCAAAGCGGCCGAAACGGATCACTTTTGCGTCAGGAATGGCCAGGGACTGGACGGCCACAATCTTCATAGCATGACATCCTTCTGAACGACTCTCTAACGCCCCTGAGAACTCAGCGGAGACGCAGGGAGTCCCCCTTTTCGGCAACTCGTGGCGTATCTTAAGGGAACGTCCGACTTGGAACAAGAGAGGCCCGAAGGCTCGCAGGGCTTTGCTGGAGTCCCATCGCCCGCTCGGAGAGGTGGTAGAAGGCGAGGGCCAGAATCAGGTAGACGCCGAGCAGTGCCCCCCATCCAGTGGGTTTCGCCGTCCTGGGCGACCAAGGCCAGAACTCCGACGGCAAGGATCAGGTGATCAACTCGAGCACGGTGAAGTGCAGATCCAAAGGCTGCGGATGGCCCGAAGGCCCGCCAAGGGGATGATTGCCACGGCCGAGGTCAGAAAGATCCACAGCTCGCCGGTGTGGGCCAACTCCAGGCCCACGGCCACCGGGAGGGCCAGCAACAACCAGTAGAGCGGCTGCGTCGCCAGGCCACGCATCGCCGGGCTCAGTCCGACTGGCGTGTGGTTCTGGTGGTGATTCGCGTTGGCCTGCCCCTGGCTGCTCATGATTTCTCCGGAGGATTGATCTTCCCTAAACGTTCGGGAAGATGACGTGTTGCCGGATCACCTCGGCCAGCTCCCGGGGCTCCGAGCGATTGAGCCGATCGAGGACTTGCTCCCAACGGTAGGCGTAACTGCCGGCGGGATCGCGAGGGCGATGCTTGAAGAGCGTGTCGTAAGCCCGCTTGCTGCGGCGGTATTCGTCCTGGAGCCGATAGAATCGCTCGACGAACGCTTCGAGGTAGGCGTTGACAAAGGTTTGGGGATTGGGCACGAAGCGGATGCGGCGGTTGAGGGGAACGGCATAGTCAGGGGCGAAATACTGCAGATCCTGCAGGTAGTTGGTAAACGTGCCCGTGTGATCGCAGACCACGATGTCGACTGGCAGGCCATGTTCATCTTCGACGACGACTTCATCCCCATCGTCGAAGATCACCTTCCGTTCCAGGTCACAGCGGCCGACGATCATGTTCGGCGCGGCGGCCGCCCCCAACAGCAGGGCGAAGCGAACGGCGAACTCCTCGTTCTCGAACTTGTAGTTCGGCGTCTTGTCGGTGGCGATGCCGTGGAAGTAGTCCCGTTCGAAGTAGGGGGTCCAGATGGTGATGCCGTTGTGGTCGCGGCGTTTGCCGTAGTAGCGTTCGGTGATCTTCCTCGCGGTGACGCGGGGAGGCAGGTTCATGCCGATCTGGCGGCAGCCCAGCCGGCGGTCGAGGATGTATTCGGTGTATTCCTCCGACTGGATGATGGCATCCAGCAGGCTCTTGCCCTCATCCAGCCGCTCGCGCACGCCCCACTTCTGCATGCGGATGATCTTGATGATTTCCTTGTCGCTCTCCCGCAGCTTGATCTCGGCGAGGTAGACGTCGCGGCGGCCGTCGTAGGGCGCCCGGTACGACAGCGAGCCGATAATCCGGCCGATGTTCACGTATTCCAGGTTGCCGTATTCGCGGATCAGGTTGAAGATGAAGCCGCGCGATTTCTCCACCCATTGCCGGGCTTGTTCCGGGTCGTCGACGCTCTCGATCCGCTCGTCGAACACCGAGTCGAACAGCAGTTCCCCTTCATCGATCCTCGCCCCGGGGAGCCATTCGATCTGCATGTAGAACTCGGAACTCATGCCGAGGAGGATTTCCTCGGAGACCAGTTTCTCCTCCTGGCCCAACAGGGCGGCAAACATCGCATTGCGCCACTCGACGTTCTCCATGTCGTCGACGCGCAGGGGGGCCGGCACCGCATCGGTGAACTGCTGCTCGAGCCGGTCAAAGGCCACGCGAAGCGACGGGCCATCGAGCGTCGAAAAATCGCAGGCGGCCAGATCGCTCTTCGTGAACGCCTTGCCGGCGGCAAAAAACGCGACCTCGGGATAGGCCTGGCGGTTGCAGCTCGAAGCGTAGGTCTGGATCTCCAGCAAGTGCCGGCGCAACGGCTCGTCGTCGAGTTCGCCGAGTTGGGCGAACTCCTGGCAGGTCACCAACCGCGTGCCGGTGGTGGAGCTGAAGTAGTAGATCTCGCGGCCGCCGATGGCGATGCGCGACCCGGCGATCATCGCCCGCATCTCTTCGGGGGTGCGGGGCAAGGGGCTGATCCGCCAGCATTCGCCGCGGCGTTTGATCGCCTCGTGGACCTTTTCGTTGAGCACGTGGAGGAACTTGACCCGCTGCTTGGAAACCAGTTCCTGGAGCAGGTCATCCGCCTTGAAGGCCAGGGGCATCTTGCGCGGATCCGGGCGAATGAGGATCTTGTCGCCCTCCATGACCAGATCGACGGCACTGTCCCATTCCGTCGCCCGCTGCTCGCGGCTCAACGGCGGAAGCCCGGTCGCCTTGCGTTCTTCCTCCAGCAACTCCAGATAGGCCTGCCGCTGGGTGGCGTGAATGCCCGGCAAGGTTACGATCGTGTGACTCGCGGGGAAGACCGTGCCGATCCGTGATTTGAGTCGGCCGTTGGCGTCCTTGGCCAGCGGATGCTCACCGATAAGTCTGGGCATAGAAAAACCCGCTCCTCATGGACCGGCCACGCTGCATCTGCCCACTTCTCAAGGCGTGGCCGCCTCCTTCGCCGCCTGCACAACGTCTTCAGGCGAGGCTCATTTCGCCAAACGCCGGGCGTGCTCGCACAAGACTCTCTAGATTACCACTCCAATACGGTGGAGTCAATTCCCGCTAGGGGGCCCACCCCCCACCGCGTCCTGCCACCTGCAAAGTGATTGAGCCACGGTCTCTGGAAACCATCGACGAGTCCACCCCGCCGGTTCACAACCAATTGTGGAACCGCCCCTTTTGCCTTGTTCGAGGTGACGTTAAGGAGGAAGGTAACGGAAGAAGAGGAAGAATGAGGGCAAGGGCGAAGGACTGAGTGATGAAGGAAGGACGAAGCACGAAACCTGAAAAGGCACTCGATGGAGCGGCGATGCTCCTCTTTTCCTTTTCCTTCGTTTCACGACATGCTCTGAATCGCGGTTGCGACGTCATTCATCGTCTGGAATCGTTCCTCGGGGAGCTTGGCAACCATCTTCTGGAAGACCGCGTCGAGCGGGGGCGGGGCGTCCGGACGTCGGGCGCGAAGGGAGGGGATAGGGTGCTCGCGATGGGCGGCAATCTGTTGCGAGGGGCGGGGGGCCGGATAGAGAGGCTGCCCCGTGAGGATTGTGTAGAGCACGCAGCCGAGACTATAGATGTCCGCCCGACCATCCACACTGCGACTGTCGAGCGCTTGCTCCGGTGGCATGTAGTCGGCCGTGCCCACGACGCGCCCATGCGACGTCAACTCGTCGGTCTCAGCGGCCTCGCTCGCCAACGGGCCGGGGTGAATGCGGGCCAGGCCCAGACCGATCACTTTCACCACGCCTTGGCGGGTGACGAGGAGATTGCCCGGCTTAACGTTGCGATGGCAGACGCCATGGGCATGCGCGTAGCCCAGTCCGGCGGCGGCCTGGGCCACGTAGTTGACCGCACAGTCCAGAGGCAACGGGCCGTGCTGGTGGAGCAGGGCCCGCAGGTCCTGGCCGTCGACGTACTCCATGATCAAGTAGTAGATCCCTTCCCGCTGGCCGGCATCGTACGCGGTCACGAGGTTGGGATGGTCGAGGCGGCCGAGGATCTTGACCTTGCGGCGGAATCGCTCGAGCTTGTCCGGCTGGGCCATCGCCTCGAGCGACAGGAGCTTGATCGCCACAATCCGTCCCATCGTGCGATGCTGGGCCTTGAAGACCGGCCCGGTTCGCGAGTTTCCCAACTGGTCCAAGAGCAGATACTCGCCCAGAAGTGCGCCATCCGGCTCCTCGCTCTTGATCGGGGCCGACGGCGACTGGGGCGGCTCCGGAGTCGGATGGTCCGTGGACTGCGAGGTCGGCGACGCTTGTCCGGCCAGGATCTCACGCAGGTGGGCATCATAGGCCGTCTTGCGGTGGGGATTGAGCAGACAGACCCGAGCCGCGGCAACCTCGTTGAGCAGCTTTTGCGACAGGAGGGCATGCGGCCCCGTCTGAAAGGTCCGCAGGTGCCCCATCCGCTGATCGGCCGCATGCTGAATCACGTCGGCATTGGCCTCAAACAGGGAGAGGCCCAGCAGGCGGTAATGATTCGGCGGCTGATCCTGGGTGGGAATGGCTAGCCAAGTGTGGTAGGCGTCGAAGGGCTCCGACATTTTTTGGGCAGGGCAGGCAGGGGGCAGAAGACAGTAGGTGGCAGGAAGTGGGCCGTAGTGGTGACTGAGGTATCCGGCTCGGTTTTCTCCAGGCGTTTTAGACAAGCTGCATTCTACTCCAGTTCCCTAAGCCCCAACAAGCGGCCCGGAGCGGCCTTTGCCATTGCCGCGACGGCTCGGCAGATCGTATGATCAACCAACCAAGGATGCCGTCCCCCCTTCCGACGATAGCCGGCGTTCACCGAGGACAGGAGCGTCAGAACGTGACTTCCACCCAGGGCGAGGATCGCGAAGACCAGGTCTCCTCCATGTCGCCGCCACCCCAGGACAGCGGCCAAGGCTTGACGGAAGACGCTGAGGCTCGACGGTGGCTCGCGACGGTCTACCAGGGCGATACGGTGCGTCAACTCTCGGTGCGTTCGATCGTCACCGGGATGCTGATCGGCGGAGTGATGTCGATCTCGAATCTCTACGTCGGCCTCAAGACCGGCTGGGGCTTGGGGGTGACGATTACCGCCTGTATCATCGCCTACGCCGTCTTTCGTTTCCTGGAGACGGTCATCCCGGCCTACCGGAAGGATCCCTTCACGATCCTGGAAAACTACACCATGTCGAGTGCGGCCAGTGCGGCCGGCTACATGGCCTCGGCCGGGTTGGTGTCGGCCTTTCGCGCCCTGTCTCTCACCACCGGTCGGGCGTTGAGCTGGTGGGAGATGATGGCGTGGCTGGCCGCGATCTCGGTCTTGGGGGTGTTCATGGCCGTCCCGCTGAAGCGGCAGTTGATCAACATCGATCAGTTGCCCTTCCCCACCGGCATGGCCACGGCCGAAACGCTCAAGAGCATGCACTCCGCCGGCGAAGAAGCGATGCACAAGGCCAGATGGCTCGCCTGGTCGGCTGTGGCTGGCGCAGTGTTGGCCCTCTGGCGCGACGGCGTGCCGGCGCTGGCCAAGTGGCTGGGGGAGATCGTGGGACGTCCGGCCCTCGGGCTCCAACAACTCGCCTTTCCCGGATCCTTCCCCTTGTTCCCGGGCGGGCGTGGCCTGCTGGAACGATACACGATCGGCTTTGAAGGCTCGCTGATCATGATCGCCGCGGGAGCGATCATGGGGATCCGCGTGGGCGTTTCCCTGTTGCTGGGCGCCGTCTTCTACTACGGGATTCTCGCCCCGATCCTGCTCAGTCGCGGCATCGTCGAGGGTGGCTTCCGCGGCATCACCACCTGGACCCTCTGGCCCGCTACGGCGCTAATGGTGGCCTCCGGTCTGCTGGCCTTTGCCCTGCGATGGCGAACCGTGTTGCGGGCTTTTGGCGGAATCGTCACCATGCTGCGAGGTGCGAAGGGACCGGAGGATCCGCTCGCGAGGGTCGAGGTCCCTGGCTCGTGGTTCGTGATCGGCACCAGCGTTTCCGGCCTGGTCTGCGTGCTGCTAGGCCATTGGCTGTTCGGGATCCATTGGTGGATGGGCATCCTTGCGGTGCTCTTGACCTTTCTCTTGTCGATCGTCGCGGCCCGGGCCACGGGCGAGACGGATGTGACGCCGATCAGCGCGATGGGGAAAATCACCCAGCTTGTCTACGGCTTCATCGCACCGTCGAACATCACCACGAACCTGATGACCGCGTCGATTACGGCTGGGGCGGCCTCCCATTCCGCCGATCTGCTGACCGATCTGAAATCCGGCTATCTGTTGGGTGGCAATCCTCGCAAGCAGACAATCTCGCAATTGTTCGGCGTGCTGGCGGGAACGCTCTTGAGTGTGCCGGTCTATCTGATCGTCGTCCAACCCGAGAAGCTAGGCTCGGCCGAGTTGCCCGCCCCGTCGGCCATGGTCTGGGCGGGGGTGGCCAAGATGCTGGCCAAGGGATTGGACTCGCTCCCGCCGGGAGCCGTCTATGCGATGCTCGTCGGCGGCCTGGTCGGGATCGTGATCACGCTCGCCGAGCACTTTCTGCCCCGTCGCTATGCCCGCTGGATTCCTTCGGCGACCGGCCTGGGGATCGCCGGGGTGATTCCGGCCTTCAACTCGATCTCCATGTTCCTGGGAGCCCTGGCGGCCTGGCTGTGGGCCAAAGCCGACGCCCGCTCGGCCGAGCGATGCACCATTCCCGCCTCCTCCGGACTGATCGCCGGAGAGTCGTTGATGGGCGTGGCGATCCTCCTCTCGCTCGAAGGCCCGGGGATGTTCAAGCAGATCTGGCACTACTTGTTCGGCGGATAACAGCCTTCAGAGGAGCACGCGGGCAAGCGTGACCCAGCGGCGGCCCGGGGCCCGCTCGAACAAATGTCCCACGCAGGTGACCACGTCATCCCCGACGGGCTGATCCCAGGCCTGAAAGGGGAGGTGCGCCAGAAGGTCGTAGTGATCGCGGATGTCCTGCGGCTCGCCCAGAATCTCGATCCAGATCTCCCATGCGCAACTCAAGCAGGCGACATATTGACGGCGGCGAGACGTGGTGGCGTAGAGGCGGCCGACTTTTGCCCCGAGAGCCTGAAGGACCTTGAGAATGTCGGCGCGTGTGCAGCGCGGAGGTTCCTCCGTGACATTCAGCTCCAGCTCGACGGCGAACTCCGCGACGTTTGCCATCCGATCTACTTCCATGCTACGTCCATGTCGAGACCTCAGTTCGGGCGGAGCGATGCTCGCCGCGCGAGGCGATCTGTGTACTGACGGTGGCCTTTCCAGGATAGTCTGCGGCGCGGACCTAGGACTTCCGGAAGAACCCGGCGGGAGGATCGGAAGAGTTCCTAGGGCATCTCAGCGTCGCGTGCTGCGGCATGTCGCGCGGCTCGGATTCCGGATGCGCCGGCGTGGAACGTGTGGACTTGGACGCCCAAGCTCCTACAATTCGCCACGAAGGAAGGCGGCACAGGTTTCTGATTGGCAACACGCGACGGCTCACATGAATCGGCAGCAAGACACTGATGGGCGATTGGGAATGCTGTTGCCCCAACGCGTCGTGCTGGTGCGTGCCTTGGTCCTCGGCGATATGCTCTGTGCCGTACCCGCGTTCCGCGCGTTGCGCAAGGCCCTCCCCAAAGCCCACGTGCTGCTCGTCGGTCTGCCCTGGGCCCGCGACTTTGCCGCCCGGTTCTCCGCGTATCTTGATGGGTTTCTGGAATTTCCCGGCTTTCCCGGCCTGACCGAACGTTCCCCCAACCTCGGCCAGATCCCAGGCTTTCTGCAGACCGTCCAGCAGGCCCGGTTTGACCTGGCGATCCAACTGCACGGCAATGGCCTGCTGACCAACCCCTTGACCACCCTCCTGGGCGCCCGGCAGAACGCCGGCTTCTATCAGCCGGGCCAGTGGTGCCCTGATCCGGATTGGTTCTTGCCCTATCCGGACGACGAACCCGAAGTGCGGCGGCTACTGCATTTGATGGGGTTTCTTGGAGCCCCCTCGGAAAGCGAGGCCCTGGAGTTCCCGTTGCGGGACGACGATTTCGAGGCCCTCCAAAGCATTCCCCAGGCCCGCCGTCTTCAGTCGGGCAGCTACGTGTGCATCCACCCAGGGGCCAGCGTGCCGGCCCGACGATGGAAACTCGAAGGGTTTGCTGCGGTCGCCGATGCCTTGGCGCACCACGGCCTGAAGGTCGTGATTACCGGTTCCCTGGCCGAGGCGGACCTGGCCGAGGCGGTAAGCCGACAGATGAGCGGCTCAACCGTGAATCTCGCCGGGCGGACGAGCCTTGGCGCCCTGGCCGCCTTGTTGAGTGGAGCCCGACTGGTCGTCTGCAATGACACGGGCATCTCCCATCTTGCGGCAGCCCTGCGTGTGCCGAGCGTGGTGATCGTGCTCAGTTCCGATCCCCACCGCTGGGCTCCGTCCGACACTCGCCGTCACCGCGTCGTGTCCCATGCTGTCAGCTGCCGCCCCTGCGGTCAGGCCGTCTGCCCCATCGGTTTCCCGTGTTCGGAGGGGATTTCGGTCGACGTCGTGCGGCAGACCGCCCTGGACCTCGTGGCCGATTTCGCCACGGAAGCAATGCCCTCCCTGCGTGGCGTTCCCTGAGATGCGTTGGCGACCAGGGGCTCACTTGTGGGCCGCAGGGGTCCCGGAGATCGGCAGACGCCGGAGCATGGCGGGATAGGTGTCGCCGTCGGCGGTCCCTGCGCCCTTGTTGTTGGCGCCATAGGTCACGCTGTCGCCCAGGCAGACAATCGTTTCCCGTCCACGCAGGTCCGCGGCGACGGTGTCGAAAAAGCACTG
>JBDKTH010000061.1:0-3223 GCA_039680305.1 Thermoguttaceae bacterium
GACGCCCTGACCGCGAAGCTAGCCCAACCCGTGGCCCGCCGCTACAGCGGCGGCCAAGACATCCACGCCGCCTGCGGCATGCTAGCCGGGCGCCGGGTGTAGGTTTTTGTGGACTTTGCCGCGGGGATCTCCGATTCTGGATCAAGTGGCGGCCGACTTCGTGCTTGGGTGCGGGTGGCCCCTAAAAAAACTGCAGTCGCTTGCGTGACAGTCGACGAGGAACCCGGCCAACGAAGAAGGGGCCGGCAAGGTTTCCCGAATCGCCACAAATTAAACCAGGCGTCCAGAGGGACTCGGCAGGCCATGCAAGCCCTGTCCGGCAAGATAGGCAATCCTTGAGGGGTGTGCGCAATGTTGGGGCGTAATCGCGGTCGAACACGGAGTACTTCTGCACGCATTTCCAGCCGCCGTCTTCGCTATGAACCGCTGGAGGGCCGACGTCTGCTCTCCGCCGCGGGAGCTTGGCTTCCCCTGGAGCCGGGTCCTGAGTTGCCCGCCATCGCCGTTGTCAGTCCGCCTCAAACGCTGGCAGCGCCGTCCCAATCGGTGCTTTCCGACGCGAGCAATGTGGAAACGTTCATCCCCTTTGTGCCCGCATCGAGACAGGTGAGCCTCGCTCCGCAGATCCAATCCTCCGGTCAGACAACGGCGCATTTGGAGTTGGAGTTCTGTGACTCCGGCTACCGTATTACGGACTGGGGCCAGGTCCGGCGTCAGGGCGATGCGTTCGTCGTTGATACGAGCATCGAACGTTGGACCGGCGGCGCTTGCATGGTGATCACGCAGAAGTCACACGACTACGACTTGGGCTCGCTGCCGCCTGGCCAATACACGTTCACCTTCATGGCCTCCGGGCAAGTGATCAAGAGCCAGTCGTTCACCGTCCAGACAGAAGAGACATTCGTTCCGGTCGTTCCCGCGTCCTGGCAAGTGGAAATCGACACGACCACCCGGCCTTCCGGCGAAACGACGCAACACGTGGAGCTGACCTTCCCCACCCCCGGCTATCGCGTGACAGACTGGGGCCAGGTCCAACGCCAGGGCAACGCGTTCGTCGTCGATACGAGCATGGAACGTTCAACCGGCATTGCATTGCTGGTCATCACGCAGAAATCGCGAGACTACGACTTGGGCGTGCTATCGCCTGGCCAATACACGTTCACCTTCATGGCTTCCGGACAAGTGATCAAGAGCCAAGCGTTTTCGCTCCAACCCGGGGCAACGTGGAGTGGTTGGGGTGGATTGCTCTACACCGAAACCAAGCCCAAGGATCGTTACTTCAGGCTCCTGGGCACGGATCCCGTCAACCGCCTAACCTCAATGATCGCGGACGATAGCGGACCGTCTCGCAAGCGGATCCCCATCACCGCCGCGTGCTCGCCGGCTCCTGAGCAGAACCTGTTCGGCTCGACGGCCCACCCGCTTTTCCTGTCCTAGGGTGACGGATCGCCCGGAACGAGCCTGGGTTCCGATGCGAGCAGAAGCCCCCCGCACGAGGCCTCTGCTCATTCCAGCTGCGGTTGACGACGTAAGCCTTGTTGCCGATACTGGCAAGACCCGCTGGGGGCTTTCGGCCAATCCGCATCTTCTCCCGAGGAACGCAACGTGAAGGGCCTGGCCTGACGCCAACCAAGGAGAACGCTGACGCCATCATGTTTGACGATAGTCCCCTGCTTTCACGATTGGTAACGTGGATTCCGCTGGTGCTGTCGTTGAGCGTGCACGAGTGGGCCCATGCTTGGGCGGCCTGGCGATTGGGCGACGACACGGCCTCGCTGCAAGGCCGCATGACGCTCAATCCTTTGGCCCACATCGACCCGATCGGCACCGTCTTGTTGCCGTTGTTGGGTGTGCCCTTCGGCTGGGCCCGGCCCGTGCCGGTCAATCCCTTCCGGTTTCGCGGCGTGAGCATGCGGGGCGGGATGATGCTCACAGCCCTGGCCGGCCCGCTGTCGAACGTCGCGTTGGCCGTGCTGTTCACCGTGGTGTTAGCCGTGATGGTCCGCCTCAACCTTATCTTCGATCTGGAACTCGCCAAGTTCTACCCGCTGGTGGAGATGGTGATCTTTCTGAACGTGATCCTGGCCACGTTCAACTTCCTGCCCATCCCGCCGCTGGACGGCAGCCGGGTGGCCGACTACTTGATGCCCTCGCCGCTACGGCCCATCTGGGACAGTTTTCAGCAGGCCGGACCGCTGATGTTGATCCTCGTGATCATGCTCCCCCGGATGATCGGGGCCAGCTTCTTTGCCTGGCCGATGCGGTTGATTGGCGGACTGTTCGAGGTGCTGCTGACGCTCCTGGGGCCCTAGGCCTGCTACGGACGCACGCGAGGCTTGTCAGGACCGGGGAAATCGGCCGGGACCTTTTGGGTGACTTTCCCGGTCGCCGCCCATTCGGCGCCGCGTTGATAGGTGACGATGAAAGCCACACTCTTCAACTGTTCCACGGCGTGGCCAAGCGTCGTGTGAAACACCCGGCCCTTGCCGTAGGCGATCGTCATCACCATCGGCTCGTGTTCCCCGGACCCTCGCTTGTCCTTGGGCGAGAAACTCGTGGCCAACACGGTCAGATTCTTTGCCGGGCCACGCAGGCTGTGGTACAGTTCGTCCTTGGAGTGCATAAAGACCGGGGGAAGCCCTTGCATGATCGGGTGCTGCGGCTCGCGCACCTCCAAGGCGTATTCGTGCTGCGGACCGTGCGCGCCGCCTGGGCCGGGCGTCATGTCGCGGACGATCTGGCCGTTGCGCCAGCGCACATAGGGGCCGTCCTTTTCGGTTCGTTTGCCCCAGCCGCCGACCGCGATCATCTCGTTGAACTCTTTCCACGTGGGAAAAGCGTTGTCCGCAGCGTGGTAAATCACCAGTCCGCCGCCGCCCTGCATGTAGTCGACCAGGTCCTGCTTGACCGCCTCGGGCCAGTCGGGAGCGTCGTAGTTGAGCACGACCACATTGTAGGCCGAAAACTTCGGCCGGAAGCCGCCCAGATCCTCGCCTTGTGGCGCCGTGATCCGCTCCACCTGAAAGAGGCCGGTTTCCTCCAGCAGCTGGACGAGCACCGGTGAAACCGCACGCCAGTCGTGCGATCGGTTCATCCGCCCATCAACAACCACCGCCCTCAGCGGCGGTGCGGCCGATGCGAGGGCCGTCATCACAGCCAGCAACCCCAGGGCAGTCAGACAATGCTTGAGCGACATCCGATTATCCTCCCTTGTAAAACTGGG
>JBDKTH010001226.1:0-2274 GCA_039680305.1 Thermoguttaceae bacterium
GGCAGGGTCCATCAGATGGACGCCAAGGTGGGCGGCACGTTCAAGATGTCGTTCACGAACTTTACCACGGGCAAGTCACACTCCTTCGGTGGAGAGTATCTCGAGCTGCTCCCGCACGAACGCATTCGTTACACGGACCGCTTCGACGACCCGAACTTGCCGGGCCAGATGCAGGTCACGGTCGCGCTGAAGCAGGTTTCCGTCGGGACGGACCTCGAGATCGTGCAAGAAGGACTGCCCGACGTGATCCCTGCCGAGGCTTGTTACCTCGGCTGGCAGGAATCGCTCACGTTGCTCGCGAAGCTCGTCGAGGCGGAGATTCCGGATTAGGGCCCGCTTCGGTCACCTCGCCCAACGCCGCGAGTCCCGCTCGTTGAAAACCATCGCGGCGCGGGGTGCCTTCTCGTTGGGGCTGGCCACGCGGGCAGCGGACTGTGCTTGATGCCGCTTGACGTTCACCATAGAATTAGGCACTTCGCGTGTGGCCGGCACTGGTGTCTTCTCGTGAGATACGGTCCGGCCGCTGGTCCATCGCTGAGCTTTCATGATCCGTTCCGCCACTCGTGTCCTACCCCACCGCCCCCCGGTAGCAAGGCGGAACTCCAAAGCCCTCTTCTTCGCCATCGAAGGGGTGAATGCCGTTGCCACGCCCTACTTTGCGGGCTACCTCTTCTTCCTGCTCCGCGACCGCTATGGGTTCGGCAACCTCGGCAATCTGGCGACCTCGGCCCTGGGCGGCCTCGTCTATGCGTTAACCGCTTGGCTGGGGGGGCGATTCGCCCAGCGTTTCGGCTATTTCACCTCGCTGAAGACCGGGTTTGGCGCCATGGCGATCTGCCTGGCCCTGGGCTCGCTCGTGCCCTCCTTGCCGGCCGTGCTCCTGGCGTACGTCGGTTTCATGGCCGCCTTGTGCTTCACCTGGCCGGCCCTGGAAGCCCTTATCAGCGACGGGGTGGACGCGGGTGTCCTCCCGAAGAACATCGGCATCTACAACATGGTCTGGTCGGCGGGGGCCGCCGCGATCTACTTCGTTGGCGGCACGCTTTATGAAACATTCGGCCACAACAGCATCTTCTGGCTGCCGGCCCTCGTCCACGGCGGCGTGTGCCTGCTGATCCTCCGCTTGGGCCGTTCGCGCTTCGACACGAAGGCCCCAGCGGCGGTGGCCGTGGTGCCCCATCGACCCGCCGCGCCGGTCAGCACGCAACCGGTCAGGGCCGCGTCGTTCCTGCGCATGGCTTGGTTGGCGATTCCCTTTTCCTACGTGGCGGTGACCACCGTCATCGCGTTCATCCCGTCCCTGGCACAGAAGCTCGGGATGTCGACGACCCAGGCGGGCCTGTTCTGTTCCATCTGGATGTTCGTTCGCATGGCGACCTTTGTCGTCCTCTGGCAATGGGCCGGGTGGCACTACCGCTTCCGTTGGCTGCTGGGGGCCTTCGTCGGGATGATCGTCGGCTTCAGCCTCCTGCTGCTGTCGACCAACCTGGCGGTGCTCGTCGGCGCTCAGGTCCTCTTCGGGATCGCCATCGGGCTGATCTATTACTCGTCGCTTTTCTACTCGATGGACGTCGGCGAAACCAAGGGCGAACACGGCGGCCTGCACGAGGCGATGATCGGCGCCGGCAATTGCCTGGGGCCGGCGGTTGGCGCCTTGAGCCTCTTCCTTGCCCCCGGCTTCCCGAATGCGGGCGTCTACACGGTCACCGCCCTGATGGCCTTCGGCCTGGCCGGCCTCGTCGGCCTGCGCGTGCGCTGGGCCGAGTAGGGCGGCGATCGGCGAGGGCGGCTCCCCCACCGTCGTTCGCCTCAAGAAAAGTAGCTGGCACGCTCCGCCGTGCCGCTGGCTTAGGGCCCGCGCAGAAATAAGTTGGGCAATTTCATGGAAGCAAAGGCGGCTATCAGGTGAGGTTGAACGCCGACGCTGACGCTGCAAGGCCGCCTTTGCTTCCATGAAAAGCGCGGCCGGAAACGCCCCTCGGTGGTCGGAGGTATGAAGAACCAAGGACTGCTGCGCGTCCTTGCTTCTTCATATTTGCCCAACTTATTTCTGCGCGGGCCCTTCCCGTGGACGCGGTCGTTCGCTCCGCCAACTCGCCGTTTCCCTGCCGTTTCTGCCGAGCCGGTCCTCTCATGCTCCCTCCCGTCGACCGGGAACCGGCCGGCGCGCCTGGCCCGGCTTGGTCACGAAAGCTCCGCAAACCCTGCCGCTGCCCGTTGCCTACCGGCCGACGGTTGGGGTAGAATGCAGCCCGGCAGGACGGCTCCTGGCAT
>JBDKTH010000825.1:0-3949 GCA_039680305.1 Thermoguttaceae bacterium
AAGACGACTTGCTTCATGCTCATGAGCTCATATCTGTCTGGGGCTGGCCATGGCTCATATGTACCCTTGCCGGATCAGCCGCAACAGGAGGAGCCGCCAGCACAATCGCAGTTGGGCTCGGTACCTGTGAGGGCACCGCGGATGATCGCTTCCAGACAACCTACGCCCGGTTGAACGGTGAGGGCCCCCCGTGGGCAGTTCCGGGAGCAGGCACCGCACTCCATACAGGCGTCGCGGTCCCGAATGCGGGCTTTCCGGTTTTCCATCGCCAGCACTTCTTGCGGACAGACGGTGATGCATGTGCCGCAGCCGTTGCACTTCGAGTCGTCCAGGGTGAGCGTGGTCACGTTCCGCAGATAGCGGAGGCCAAACATCGGTCCATCTCCAGTAGGCTCATTTGGAACAGGGGTTGTTTACAGGAACCGCCCTATCAGCCAAAGCACCAGCCCCAGGATGGCAAAGGCCAACTGGAGCGGCAACGCCACTCGCATCTCGTGGCGGACGCCCGAGAGGGATGTGTACATCGAGGCCCCAGTGAACTTCATGACCAGGACGCGTGCGCCGGCCGGCAGGAGGAAGCTCCAGGCGAGCGTGCTAGCCCAATCATGGCCCAGGGCGGTCGGAAACCATCCGCAAGCGATGAAAGTCAATAGGAGGGCGGTTCCGATCCAGAATCCTTTTAGGGAGAACGCCCGGCCCGGTAGCCAAGGCAGGAGGGCTGGCCCCAAGACGAGACTGGCGGCACTCGTCAGCAGGACCAAGGCGGCCGACGGAAGGCCGATCTCTAGGACGCGGGACCAGGCGTATCCGTCGCGGCCAAGCCCTGCCAAGATCAGGATCAGGCCAGCCAGGAGAACAGGCCACTTGGCCGTCGTCACCAACTCCACAGGAATCATCGCTACACGGTCGCGGAAGGGGAATAGGGCTCGCCGCATCTGGGATGTTGCTTTCATCCCGGTGGCGAGGAATGCCGGTAGGTCCTCGGCCCGGATGGGGCCGTAGACGACGCGGACTCCGGTTCGTTTCCGGACCTCGTGGGCCGCCACGCCCGGAGCGGCAAGCTGGGGTACGATCACCGTGCGGTGGGAGGTCAATCCTAAGACGTTGTATTGACCGATCCGGCGGACCAGTTCGTCGGTGCCAAACGTTCCCTTGCCAGCAGCACACCAGACGTTCACCCCCTGGGTATCAAGGACGAGAATCCAGGCATCGAGGCCGGAAAGCTGTGACCGGAGCCGATCGAAACTCATCTTGTAGTTGGCAGAGACCAGGACAGGCGAGTCGGGGCCCGGGGTGCCGACTGCGTAGAGTCCGGGCGGAACGCGATAGCCCATGCGGTTGATCGCCCAGCGGACGCGCCAGGCGCCAAGGTGGTCGGTCAGTTGAAGCCGCGTTGTCACTTGCGGGACAGCTCCCACCGGCGTATCGAGTGTTCCCAGAACCCACGGCGCAGGCGTGTTCGGCGGTTTCTGACGGATTTCCTGCTGATTGCCTGCCCCGCAACAGCAGCAGGGCTTTTCGGCCTTCTCTGTGCTGCCGTCGGGCACTTTTTCCATTTCGCGAACGATAGGATCGCTGCTGGAGGGGGCCTCGGAGTGGCTGGTATTCATAGGTTGGCCTGGGGCTTACTTTCGATTCACCGGAGTTCCGCGTCGAAATGGTGCTCCGCGGGAGCCTATTTCGTTTCGATCAACTGGAAGCCAGCAGCGGCGATCTTTCGATCGTCGACCTATTGGCCACCCACCACCGCGTAGGCGGGCACCTTGAGTGCGACTTGACCGAAATCTGTTTCGATGTAGACCGTCTGAATGATCTGCCCTGCCTTGTCCCTGGCCGTGAATGTGATCGGGACAAGATAGAGCAACTTCGGTTCTTGGTCCTTGGGTGCAGTTGCCTGAAGGCACTCGCAGTCGCCACGAATCGAGGCGATGCGGAAGGGTTTTTGGCCACGTACGATAATCTGCTTCGTGATGCTCTGACCGGGCTGCATGACGCCGAGGAATAGCGATGAGGGACTGACCGAGATGTCCGCCAGGACTTGGCCGTCAACGGGCACGGGGATCGCCTTGGTGTACGGATCGTCGGTGATGAGCCAGAGCTGTTCATTTACATAGCCAGGAGGCACGCCCTTGCCCAAGACGACCTTCAGGTCGTATACGACCTGACCACCGTGGCGAGTGATCTCCGTGACCTGGCCGGCCAAGTGTGGGCAGCCACTCCTGACCTCCAAGATTCTCCAATCGCTGCGCCCCGTGTGCTGGACGCGGATCGTCCGCTCGGCGGAACTGCCTTGACCGACGCTCCCCAACGCGATGCTGGACGGCTCAATCAGCACATCGCTGTAGACAAAGACCTTGACGTGCAACTGGACTTGGGCCGCATATGGTTTGTCGAGGGTGACGGTTAGCGTCGCGCCCTGACTGCCGAGGAAGCGGTCGCTATTGATGTGGGCAATGATCGCCCCCTTCTCATAGGTCTTCAGCGTGTCCTTTTCAATCCTAGGCGTCGTACAGCCGCAGCTAGACCGTACGCTAGCGATACGAACGTCATCAAGGTAGAGGTTTGTCAGCTCAAACGCGAACTCTGCCTTGGCCGCTCGTGCAATCGTTTCGAAGTCATGACTTCGCGTCTTGAACATCTTCTCCGCCCATTCTTGGGCTTCCGCGGATGCCGTAATCGCGATTACTACCAGAAGTAGAAGAGAAGATACTCGCATCATTCCTCACTTCCCTAACAACCCGCCCGCCTTGGCGTGGTTCTTCTCTGGGCGATGGCACGTATCGCAGCGCATTTTGCCCATCACCTCCGGAGGCTGTTTGGCACCCGATTCGGAGGCTGCTGGGCGAGCCGAGGTCGATTCCGATACGGCCCTGGCGACCGAACAATGCTCGTTAAGCAGTTCGACGGTCTTCATGGCAACATCCACCGTCAGGCGTCGGCACCGTTCGGTCTTTTCTTTGCTATCGATCGTGCAGCCGGAGGCGTGACACCACGTCCCTACGGACACATGGCAGAGGACCGATTTTGAAGTGGTGGCGACGACGTCAGCCTGCCCAACACTAGTGGCGGAGCGGTACTTTGGCAGGCTCATGCTTTCGTACCAGGAAAAGAGGTCGGTGATGAGCCGTTCGCGGTACTGCTTTTCACCGACAAACAGTCCAATGACGGCGGCGGCCCCGTTGAGCGCCCCGCAAACGGTCCCCCAACCACCGACTCCGCCCGCGCCGTACTTCATCATGTGCAACGGAAACGTTGGAAATGGCTCTTTGGCGTTCTCGTTTTCACAGAAGAGAATGCCGCCAAAGAGCGCGTACATGCAGCCCCCTTCAGGATACATCTGGTACACCTTCTCGGCCACTCGCTCAGGATCGAGACGGGCGTATGTCCACGATGCGAGGTCGCGTTGCGAGCCGGACTGGCCTGCCTGCGCGGGCGATGCTTCTGGCGAGTATTCGCATCCCGCGAGCATAGTTGCTCCCACGGCCGCGCCAGTACGGCGTAGCCAGCCTCTTCGAGTGATATCGTTCATGGTGTCAAGATGAGGGGTTAGAGTACTTGAAAGACATACTTCAACGAGAAATAGATGCCGACCACCACGAAGACCACGCCTGTGAGCATGCGAGCCCACCACTCGATCTTGGCCAGCACGTTGTAGGCTTTGCCGACCGACTGGGCGCTGGTGGCCAACAACACCGCAAAGACGATCACCGGCAATGCAGTTCCCACGCCGTACACGGCGGGCAGAGTGACGCTAGAATTCACCTTGAGCGACAAGGGAATCAGGCTGCCGAAAAAGAGGGCCGCCGACGTCGGGCAGAAGGTCAGCGCAAAGACAATCCCCAGCAGCAGAGCGCCCCAGATGCCCATGGCATCCACCCGTTTCTGAAGCCCCTCGCCTATTCCTCCACCGCTCATGCTCAATTCGATCAGTCCCAGCAGGAACATCCCG
>JBDKTH010000093.1:0-1987 GCA_039680305.1 Thermoguttaceae bacterium
TTTCCGACAGTCCTCCGAATCCTCCTTTGCTTTCGCCCGCTACGCATCTCCCGCCTGGAATGGTCATCAGCAGGTCGTTGCGGGAGCAGGATCCCTTGTATGCCAAGTACATCCGGTTGGCCACCGAGCATGCAGAACTGCTATCAAAGCTGGCAAACGCGGGGGAATTGGCCAAGGCGGTCGAAGAGATGAACGCCAAGGTGGTTGCGACGAAGGAGCAGTTGAGGGCGGAAGAGGAGAAGGCGGAAAAGCGGCTCAACGAGATCGAAGAGTCGCTCCGGCAGTTGGTGACCGACTCCGGGCCGACGCGAACCCGCGAAAGGGCCCAGCGTGCCTTGCGCGTGCTCGAGCAGCCGGACCTCGAATCGCACGTGCTCTCCCCCCGGGATCCCGACCCGTTCCGCGCGCCCTCGCCGCCCCGGTCTCGGGACACTCAGCGGTGACAGGGGCACGGCAAGCGACGGGGAGAAGTTCTTAGGAAAGTGAGGAACACTAATCTTCACTAATCGACGCTAATTGTCTTTATCAGTGTTGATTCGTGAAGATTAGTGTTCCGTAGTCTTCTGGAGATTCTTGGACGCCACCGGCGGCGTAAGATTCGTATGGCGATTGGGCCCTGATGTTGGTCGATCCAAGGAGGGTTGGACATGAAACGTTTGCCTTTCGGGTTCGCTCTTGTGGTGATCGCCGTGTGTCTCCCGGGTCGCCCGTGCGGGGCGGACGAATCGGACGCGGCGGTCGATGCGGTCCTCGCCAAGTGGGAGGCGGCGTCGCAGAAATGCCGGAGTCTGGACGCGAGGCTGACGGTGTTTCGCTATACCCCGTTTACGGGCGACCGGCCCAAGGTCGCCCACGGGCGGTTCTACTACGAGGCGCCGCACCTGGGGCGCTACGAGATCTGGAAAGGCGACAGGGCGGCGACCAACGACTGGTCGAACCTCTCGGAAGCCGTCATCTGGAATGGCAAGGAGACGCTGCGGATCGAGGGCGAGACGCGGGCGTGTCGGAGGTGGTCCACGGCACAACTCGAGCAACTGCAGGCTCACTGGAGCGACGCCGGACATGGGTGGTCCGGTTGGCTCGCAACAATCTTCCGTCAACTTGAGAGCCCGGCCCAGTTCCTGCCGTTGGTGGTCGATCTCCGCGCTGCCGAGGTCCGGGAGCGGTTCCAGTGGACGCTCCAAGTGCAGAACGCCGAGCGAGTCTTGCTGAAGGCCGTTCCCAAGCGACCAACGGACCAGGCCGTCTTCGCCGAGATCGACGTGATCCTCGACACCAAGACCTACTTGACCATCGCGATCCGGCTGACCTCGCTGCACGGGAAAGACAGCACGGTTTACGCCTTCGGGCCCCCGAAAATCAACGAGCGTCCGAGCGACCGCGACCGCTTGCTCGAGCCTGAGCTGTCGGGGCTTCGCGTGGAGAGAATGCAGTAGACGGGACTTTCCGAGGTACTGGGGAAGCACGGGTTCCGCAATCCGGCCGACGAGGCCACTCAACGAAACCAGGATGCACGATGACAAGCCCCGCCCCAAGATTCCAGTTCAGGCTCCGCGATCTGCTCGGGATCATGGTGGCTACGGCGGTGTTGCTCAGCATCTGGAAAGGTTTCCCCGAGCCGGCGTTCGTCTTCATGGCGATCGCGATGGCCCTCATCCTTGGCATGGTCGTGAACCGGCTGCTTGCCAAAGAGGAACATCGCAGGCGGCGAGATGAAGGTGGGCCTCATTCCGGTTTTCTGGCCTGCCAGGACTGCCGGGAGATCATTTCGCTTGGCAAGTGGCTCCACGACGAGAACGGCGAAGGGATCGGGTTCTCGCACGACAAGCTGGGTCAGGAGGAGAAAGCGAATTCGCCGCGACTTGGCGACAAGGCGCTCAAGTTCCTCGCCCGGCACCTGGATCACCAGTTGCTTGCCGGGTCCGATGGCGGGGGGCTGATCGACAAACGCTTGAGAAGCGAGTATCGTGACGTGGACGAGGAGTAC
>JBDKTH010000760.1:0-9784 GCA_039680305.1 Thermoguttaceae bacterium
GCTCGCAACGATGAGCTTGAAGGGCTGGTTGTCCCCGATTACGGGAGGGATGTTGGTATGGATGGTCTGGTTTGGAGGATGCCCCGACGTGAGGGGTGCGGAAGGGGACGCCAGCAAGCGGACGTTCTATGTCGACTCGGAAACCGGCAACGACACCAATAACGGCCAATCCCCGGATCGCGCCTGGCGCGGCCTGGATCGGGTCAACATGGCCGAGTTGAAGCCGGGCGACACGGTTCGCTTCAAGAGCGGCGGCCAGTGGCGAGGTTCTCTCATCCCGGTCAGCGGTGACGAGGGTGCGCCGGTCACCTACACCTCGTTCGGGCAGGGCCCCAAACCGTTGATCCTCGGCTCCTTGCCTCGGAACCGTGCCGAAGACTGGGTGAAGGCGGGCGACAACATCTGGGCCACGTTGCCTCTGGAATACCGGCT
Source organism: Thermoguttaceae bacterium (assembly GCA_039680305.1). Lineage (GTDB taxonomy): Bacteria > Planctomycetota > Planctomycetia > Pirellulales > Thermoguttaceae > JBDKTH01. Next base: position 433 of record JBDKTH010000760.1, read on the forward strand.
GGGAAAGCAGGTCCTCGACTTGCGAAAGGGCCAGTGGAATCGGCATCAAGAGGCCAAGGCGAAGGTCGATCTGACGTCCGTCGAGGATCCCGCGGGACGGATCGTTCGCCTCGTTTGCACTGGCAGCGGCTCGGCCTCCAACCATGTGCAACTCTGGGGACCGCTGGTGCGTGTGGAGAAGGGGGCCTGCCTAGTGTTGACGTTCCGCGCCCGCAGCACCAAGCCGTTCCGTTTCCCCAGCCTCACGATCCAGCAAAGCACTTCCCCTTGGACGGGGTTTGCCAAGTCGAACCTCCCCAGCCAGCCCGTGGGCAAGAGCTGGGAAACCTATCAGGTGGCGTTTGAGGTCTCGCAGTCGGCGGAGGCCGGCCGATTCCACGTCAGCCTGGGCGGCCTGTTGCCGGCCGGCGCGACGGTCGACTTCCAGCCGCAAAGCTTGCACGCCGCCACGCCGACCGTCACCGATCCGTTGAGCGTTGACGTGGGCAATATCATCTTCGACGGCGGCGCCGTCTGCGGTTGGAAGAAATGGAAGCTTGACGACCTCAAGAAGCCTTACGATTACTACTACGACGGGGCGTCGCAGCGGGTCTATCTCTACTGCGACGCTGCCCCGACCTCGCGGCACCGCAGCATTGAGCTGGCCATGGCCCGGCACGTCATCAACCAAGGCAGCAAGCACCACGTGGTCTACGACGGGCTGGCGATAATGTATGGGGCGGCCCACGGGTTTGGCGGCGGCAACACGCACCACCTGGTGATCCGCAACTGCGACCTGGGCTACATCGGCGGAGCCCACCAGTTCACCCGGCCGGACGGCAAGCCGGTGCGGTTCGGCAACGCCATCGAGTTCTGGGGGGCCGCCCACGACCATCTCGTCGAAGGCTGCCGGATCTGGGAAGTCTACGACGCGGCCCTGACCAACCAGGGGCGCGGCCCAGACTCGCACGAGATCAATATCACCTACCGCAACAATCTGATCTACAATGCCGAGTACTCCTTCGAGTACTGGAACAACCCGGAGACCGCCGTTACCAAGAACATCCGCTTCATCAACAACACCTGCATCAACGCGGGCACGGTCTGGTCGCACGCGCAGCGCCCGGATCAAAACGGCAGCCACCTGATGTTCTACTCCAACACGGCGGCCACCGAGGGCATCGAGGTGAAGTACAACATCTTCTACAACGCGACCGAGTGGGGAAGCCGCTATTCCGCGGGCTGGAAAGTGTTGCCCGACATGGATTACAACCTCTGGTACACCGGCACCGGCGTGGCGTGCTACTGGTTCCGCGAGAAGATCGGCCCGTTCGACGAGTATCGCCAGAAGACCAAGCTCGATGCGCACTCGCGGTTCGCCGATCCGCAATTCGTGGATCCCGCGCACGGCGATTACCGGCCGGGGCCGAACAGCCCGGCGCGCAAGCTCCGTGCGGATGGCGGTCCGGTCGGCGCCGAGATGTTGTGGAAATAGCGGAGGGCGTTCTCGAAAGCAGGGAACCTTGAGAAGGAAGGGTTGAAATGAGAACGATTCTGCAGGGTATCGTGGCGCTCTGCGCGATGGCAGTGGCGATCGGCCAGTCAAGAGCGGAGGATCAGAAGGCACGGTGGCGCAAGGAGGCGGCTCTTCCCGTGGTGGACCTGTCGGGCGATACGCAGCGGCAGGTCGTCATCGCCGCGGGCACGCCGGAGGTCTACCAAGGCCATCCGACCACCACGCTCTTGTCCGACGGCAAGACGCTGTTGGCCGTCTGGTGCATCAAGCACGGCGGCAAGGCCGGACCGATGGCCCGCAGCGAAGACGGCGGCAAGACCTGGACGCGGCTGGACGACCGGCTGCCTGCGGGGTTCAGCGAACACCAAAACTGCCCGAGCATCTACCGCATGACCGATCCCCAGGGCAAGGAGCGGCTGTGGGTCTTTTCGGCTTGGATCGGCCGGTTCGGTCAACCGATGCCGAGCATCATGAGCGAGGATGGCGGCCAGACGTGGAAGGAGATGCCGCCGTTGGGCCCGCAGTTCCGCTGCGTGATGACGTTCAGCAGCATCGTTCGACTCAAGGACGGCTCGTATCTCGGGCTCTACCACCGCGGCCCCGAGGGCGCGGACCGGGCTCCGTTGGAGGTATTGCAGACGGTCACCAACGACGGCGGGCTGACCTGGTCGGCGCCGCGCGTGGTGGCGAAGGTCGAGGGCAAGAACCCGTGCGAGCCGTTCGTGTTCCGATCCCCGGATGGTGGCGAGCTTTGCTGCCTCCTGCGGGAAAACACGCACAAGGGGTACAGCCTGGTGATGTTCAGCGGCGACGAAGGCGCAACCTGGAGCACGCCGGTCGATACGCCCTGGGGGCTGACCGGTGACCGCCACATGGGCGTGTACGCCAACGACGGACGGCTGGTGATCGCGATGCGCGACCAGGCGCAGCAATCGCCGACGCGTGGTCACTTCGTCGCGTGGGTCGGCACGTATGATGATATCAAGCAAGGCAAACCAGGACAGTACCGCATCAAGCTTCTGCACAGCTATGCGGGAGGCGACTGCGGCTACCCGGGTGTCGAGCTGCTGGGCGACGGCACGATCGTGGCCACGACGTACATCAAGTACTGGAACGACACTCGCAAGCACTCGGTCGTGTCGACGCGTTTCCGACTGGAGGAAACCGACGCACGTCTGAAGGCGGCGAAGTCGGACCGGTAGGAGGCGGAAACAGAGTAACGTCAGTCCAGGGCATCCGTGCCTTGAGAAGGAAAGGAGCGTTCCAAGATGAGCCAAGAGAAGACTTCGGCTTCGCGACGCGATTTCCTCAAGACGTCTTCCGTGGCGTTGGCCGGGTTGGGGATGAGCGGCGTCTTGAACGGTAACGGGATGGCCCCTGGCCAGGAGAACGACAAGACCGGGCCTGCCGTTCCTTTCACCCTGGTGACCATGCCGAGGGTCGACGTTCACGCCCATATCCGCAGCGATTGGCAAACGATCGACGGCTTCATGGTCTTGCGCCAGGCGCTCAAGGAGCAACTCGGCGTGGAAATGGCCCTGTGGAACAGCCTGGGATCGTCGGACCCGAAGCAGTCCGATCCGCCCGACATGACCGAATTGCGCAAGCGTTATGACGGCCGGATTCAGTTCTCGATCTTCGATTACGAGATCAAGGACGGGTTGCGATTCTCGCCCCAGGAACTCGTCGAGTGGCACAAGCGTGGCGTCACGGGCCTGAAGTTCTATCCCGGGTGGCAGACGGGAGTCCAGATCGACCATCCGGCCAATGACCCGGTCTTCAACGCGATGAGCCAGATCGGCATGGTCGCCACCTCGCCCCACGTGACGAACCCCTGCGGGACCTATGGGAGACGCACGGAATGGTTCGCCGAGCCGGTGGAGTTCTGGCGGCAGCAGCATGCGTGGGAGAACGTGCTCAAGAAGCATCCGCAACTGGTCGTCGTCAACGCCCACATGCTCTGGCTCTGTTACTCGGACGAGCAGCTGGACTACCTGCGTTACATGCTCAAGAGCTACGCCAACCTGCACATCGATCTGGCCACGACGCCCGTCTTCCTCCACGCCGTGGGGCGGGACAATCTCCGTGACTTCATGATCGCGCATTCGGATCGAATCCTGTTCGGAACAGACGTGGGCAGCAAGTGGTTTGTCCCGGAACTCGACAACCGGTTTCCCAAGGTGGCGGAGAAGGTCCCTCAGTACCGGCGGTACTTCGATTTTCTGGAGACGGACAAGGAAGTGCCCAGCGGGATCAAAGACGAACACAAGATGCGGGGACTGGCGTTGCCGCTGGAGGTGCTGGAAAAGATCTATTTCCGCAATGCGATGCGGATCTATCCCCACGTTGGTGAGACGCTGACGCGGCTGGGCTATTTCGGCAAGGTGGAAGCGGCGAAGCCGGCGGTTGCGACGAAGCGCGAGCCCTGAGAGTCTTGACAACCGGAGTGCAAGCATGAGCTGGGCTGACCTCCCCGCGGCACTGATGCCCGTCTGCCTGGCAGGCCTGTTGGTATTGTCGCTGGCGTTCCAGATGGGCGCCGCCGAGCCGGGAGGCAGTTCGCGTTGGCCAAAGAGCGAGCGATTTGAGAAGTGGATCCGCGTCTTTGAGGCTGCCGACAAGACCAATCCGCCGCCGCAGAATGCGATTGTCTTCACCGGGGCTTCGAACATCGTAGGCTGGAAGACACTCACCGAGGACTTTCCGGACCTGGTGGTGATTAACCGGGGCTTTGGCGGTTCGCTCATCGCCGATTGCGTCCATTACGCCGACCGGATCGTTATCCCCTACAAGCCCCGCATGGTCGTGTTCCGGGCCGGCGGGAACGATATTCACGCGGGCAAGAGCCCCGAGCAGGTGGCGGCCGACTTCAAAGCGTTCGTCGAGAAGGTGCACGCGAAGCTTCCCACTACGCGGATCGCCTATTGGCCGATGACTCCTTCCATCGCCCGCCTGGCGAATTGGCCACGTGACAAGAAGGGAAATGAACTGATTCGGACGTACATCGCCGCAGGCAGAAACCTGGTCTATATCGACTCCGCCGAGGCCACGCTGGGCCCGGATGGCAAGCCGCGTGCCGAGTTGTTCGAGCCCGACGGTCTGCATTTCAGCGTCGAAGCCTACAAGTTGTTCACCAGGATTATCCGTCGTTATCTGGAGTGATTGGAGTCCGGTCAGCCACGTCGTGTCGTCATCACAATCGAGCAGAAAGGTGAGAACGTATGGACAGGGATGCTTTCGCTTCTTCTGAGTCACGGCGTCGGTTCTGTATCCTGTTGGCGACATCGCTCGGCGTGCTAGCGCCACTCGGCCGCAGCGACGTCCGGGGTGAGGCCCCAGCGGAAGACTCACTGCGTGTCGGACTGGCCCGCGTATGCATCACGCCGGAAAAACCCCTGTGGCTCCACGGCTACGCAACGAAGCCGCGGTTCCGTCCGTCTGAGGGAAAACTCAACGATCTGTACGCCAAGGCCATGGCGATCGAGGATGTCCGCGGAGAACGGGCCGTGCTGATCACCCTCGATCTCTGCGTGCTGCGTCCGGCCGAGGCCAAAGCGATGTTCGCTCGTCTGACGGAACGCACGGGCCTCCAGCGACGGCAGTTTCTGGTGAACTTCTCCCATACGCATTCGGGGCCGATGATTGGCGAGTCCGACTTCAGCCGTGTTCCCATGCCGGCAGAAGATCAGCAGAAGACGTTGGCGTACACCGCCCGCCTCTACGACCAGATGGCTGACGTCGCTCGGGCCGCGCTGGCCGATCTCAAGCCGGCCACGCTGGCCTCGGGCACGGGCAAGTGCGAGTTCGTACGCAATCGGCGCCTCTACCATCCAGATGGCAGGTATCGCGGCATGGGCCCCAACCCGGGGAAACCTGTCGACGATGCCGTGCCGGTGCTCCGCGTCAGCACGCCCGATGGAAAACCGCGGGCGATCGTGTTCGGCTGCGCATGCCATCCGGTGACCTTGGGGCCTGACAATCTCAAGCTTTCCGGCGACTACGCCAGCTTTGCCCAGGAGGAAGTCGAGTCCAGCATTCCCGGCGTGCAGGCAATGTTCGTGCAGGGCTGCGGCGCGGATGCCAACAGCGAGCCGCGGTGCGGCCCCGAGCAGGAGAAGAACGTCCGTCTCCAGGGCAAGAGCCTGGCGGCCGAGGTCCGGCGGGTCGCAGCAGGGACGCTCGAACCGGTTCGTGGGCCCTTGCGCGTCAAGTTCACCGAGGTGGACCTGCCGTTGAAGCCTGCGCCGTCGAAAGGGGAACTCGCGAAAATGTCGGGCGCGATGGCCCATAATGGCCAACGCATGCTGGCCGCTCTCGAACGCGGCGAAACGCTGCCCTCCCGCCATCGACATCCGCTCGCCCTGTGGCAATTCGGCGAGGGCCTGATCTTTGTCGGTCTTTCCGGGGAAGTGGTGTCGGGCTATGCCTCACGGATCAAACAAACCCTGGGCGGCGAGCGGCTGTGGGTTGCCGGCTACTCCAACGAGGTCGACGGCTACTTGCCCGATGCCACGATCGTCAAGGAGGGCGGCTACGAAGCCCGCGGCCTGGTGGCTGACATCGGTTTCTACGCTGCGGAAGCGGAGGGCGTTCTGGTGAAAGCCGTTCGCGAGTTGCGGGATCGGTAGTGTTCTGAGAATCCGGATCGTGTAAACGCTGGCGAGGAGAACAACGTCATGAGAACGATCGCTGCTTGCGTACTGACCGTCGCCCTTACGGCGACCACCCTGCCCGCGACCGAGCTTTGGATCGGCGCTACGAGCACGAGCATCACGCCGGACAAGCCTGTGGCGCTGGACGGCCATCGAAACCTTCGGATTTCCAACAAGGTCGAATCGCCGATCACCGCCACGGCCCTCGCGTTGGAGTCTCGTGAGGGAGACAAGGTGCTCGACCAGGCGATCATGGTTTCCTGCGACCTGGTGGCCATCCGCCCAGGCATCCTGAAGGCGGTCCGCGACAAGGTGAAACCCCGCCTGGCGGATTTCCCGATCGACAAGCTTTTCCTCGCCGCCACCCACACGCATCACGCCCCGGTGACGGTCGAAGGTCGCTACACGTTGCCAGCCGAGGGCAACATGAAGCCGGCCGAATATGTGGCGTTCTTCAGCACAGCGGTCGCCGATGCGGTGGTCGAAAGCTGGCAGAAGCGCCGGGTTGGCAAGGTCGGCTGGGGGCATGGCCAGGCGGTCGTGGCCCAGAATCGGCGTGCGGTGTATGCCGACGGGACGGCCGCGATGTATGGGGCCACCAATACGCCGAAGTTCCGCGGCATCGAAGGGTATGAGGATCACAACCTCGACGTGCTGTTCTTCTGGGACCAGCAGGATCGCCTGATCGCGACGGCGATCAACGTGCCCTGTCCCTCGCAGGACGCCGAGGGCGGCCTGGCGATCCACGCCGATTTCTGGCACCCCGTCCGCGAGACGTTGCGCAAGCTGCACGGGAAGGACTTATGCGTGCTCGGTCTGGCTGGCGCCGGAGGCGATCAGACTTCGCGGCCGATGTATCGGAAGGCAGCCGAGGAGCGGATGCGCAAGCTGCGCGGCCTGACGCGACTGGAAGAGGTGGCCCGCCGCATCGTCCAGGGTTGGGAGGATGCCTATGAAGGCGCGTGCAAGGACATTCGCAGCGACGTCGTGCTGCGCCACAGCGTGCGCCAGATCGAGTTGCCCCACCGCAAGGTGACCGACGCCGAGGTGGCCGAAGCCCGGAAGGCCGCGGCGCAATATGCCAACGATCCTGCCCAGCGCTGGAACTACCGCTGGCATCAGGGGGTGGTGGAACGCTACGAAGCGCAGCACGCCGGCACCGAAGGACCCTTTGGGATGGAACTGCACGTCCTGCGTCTGGGCGATGTGGCGATCGCGACCAACGAGTTCGAGTTGTTCACCGACTATGGCGTTCAGATCAAAGCCCGCAGCCCTGCCGTGCAGACATTGATCATCCAGCTCACGGGATCCGGCGGCTATCTGCCCACTCCCCGCGCGGTATCCGGCGGCGGCTACAGCGCCGTGATCCAAAGCTCGCGTGTCGGGCCCGAAGGCGGCCAAGTCCTCGTCGACCGCAGCGTTGAGGAGATCAAGGCACTGTGGCCTGAATCGAAATGAAGGTGGAGGGCGATGTGCCGCTGCTCGCCCCTACTGCCCCGGGCACCCCCGCACTAGACGGGGACTGACCGCTTTCTTTGGGCTTTTCCGGGACCAATTCTCAACGAGCCGATTGACACGAGTCTCCCCCTACCTAAACTCAAGGATGCCCCGCCGGATGGGTCGTCTCCCGATGCTCTGCCCGCCGGGCAAGCAGGCGCAGAAGTGCGCTCGGTGACCGCAATGCCTCCGCCAGCCCTCTGGGCGGAATCTGCTCACGAAGTGATCCATGGAGGTGAAGGAAATGAACGTGCTGCGTCTCTCACGGATCCTGACCGGCCTTCGCCTTTCGATCGTCCTATGCTGCTTGGTCCTGGTGCTCGCGGCGGTTCTGCTGTCCCAGCCGCCGGTGGCGATGTCGGCCTCGTATACCTGGAGTCTGACGGGCAGCGGCGGCTGGAATAACACCGCCAACTGGAATCCCAGCGGCACCCCTTCGGCCATCGGCGATGAGGCCATTTTCGGCAACACGATCACGGCCAACAGCACGATCACCCTGGACGCCGCCAGGATTGTGGGAAGCGTGCAGTTCGACGACGACAACAACTACCTTGTTTCCGGCAGCGCTCTCACCTTTGACGTCAGTTCGGGCAGTGCCTCGATTGTCTCCAGCAATACCAGCGGCAACGGGGCCCACACAATCGCCACGAACATCACGCTCAACGACAACGTGAACGTGATGCACAATTCCTCTGGGGATCTGACCCTCTCGGGGAGCATCGGCGGAGGCGGCAGGACGCTGACCAAGAGCGGTGCCGGTACCCTGTACCTTTCCGGCGGTGGAGCTAACACATACACGGGCCTGACAACCGTCGCCGGCGGCGTCCTCTGCTTGAACAAGACCAACGCCACGGCCATCGCCGGCGACTTGAGGATCGATGGGACCGTGGGCGGCGAGAGTATCCGGGTGAGGCTCACCGGAAGCGGAGGAAATCTCATCGCCGATACGGCAGCCGTCACGCTCGTCAATGGCGCGGGACTCAACACGCTCAATAAGGCCGAGACAATCGGTTCCCTGGCCGGAACGGGCACGATCTGGATGGGCGCCTCCACGGGCGGCGGCCTGACGGTCGGCACCAACAACGCGAGCACCGCCTTCGCCGGTTCGATCCAGGAAAACGGCTACCTGACCAAGATCGGCGCCGGCACGCTGACCCTCAGCGGCGCGAACACCTACACTGGTCCCACCACGGTCAATGCAGGCAAACTCCTACTGGATCATGCCGCCACTCCCAGCGTGCTGGCCGCCACCTCGGCGTTGAACCTGGGCGGTGGTACGCTTGAATTGAAGGGCCGCAGTAGCGGGACGAGTAGCCAGACCCTGGGGGATCTGACCCTCAACGAGGCCGGCGGAGCGATTGCGATCGATCCCAACGGCGGTGCGGGCACGACCCTGACGTTGGGGAGCAACCTGATACGCAGCCCGACCGCTACGTTGGCGATCTCCCTGCCCAGCAGAGCCACGCTTGAGATCGGCACCCTCTCCGCCGATCCGCCATCGTTCACCAACGGCGTCGCCGGCTATGCCACCGTAAACGGGACCGACTTTGCCACGCGTTCCGGCAACCGTCTTGTCGGCTACAGCGGCTACAGCGTGTTGCCGCTGGATGGCACCGCTTCGAGTTGGGCCACCTATCAGCAGATCAATGGCGGAGCGACGCAACTGGCTGCCAACACGACGCTCAACGCGTTGCGGATCGATTCGACT
>JBDKTH010001272.1:0-7746 GCA_039680305.1 Thermoguttaceae bacterium
CAGGCCTACCAGCACTACCTGGATCACTGGGGCGACTGGCTGAACCCCTGGAAACCGGGCCCTTAGCCCAATGCCGTTCAATCGGTTGACGCAAGTCTTTGTTTAGCCCGGTCGCTTGCGACCGGAAGAAGGCAGACGCTCGCGTTCGCGCTACAACTGACCGCCACGGAATTTTTTCTGCCTTGCCGCCGCACGCGCCAGATTCGTGAGCTATGATTCAATTGTCAGGAGGTTTGGTGCGGTTGCCTCACCGCCGGCCTGCTGACAGGGACACCGCACGAGGCGTCAGGTTTGCTCCCGCGGTGAGAGCCCGTCGCGCGTCGATACCTGACTGACGCACGGCGGGCTTTTTTTGCGCGCTGAAGGATCGCCACGGTCCGGCTCCCCCGCTGCCGAGCGAGCCACGCCCGGCGGCGAGCCAGCTCCGATCGTCCTGGCGGGCATACCGGCGAGTTTTCCTCGTCAGTCCTTCTTTACGTGCTACCCTTTCTCAGGCTCCAGCATGAAAGGGGCTGTCCCGCCCCCATGTCGCATGCCCAGCGGAAGAAAATCCACCGGCGCGACGGCTTGACGCCGGAGGGGACTAAAGTATACATACGTATACATATTCGTCAAGTGGAGGTTGGCTTTCCGGCCGGGACAAGATCTCCGAGCGCCAAGACGAGGTGGCAACCATGGCCAACAAGATCGGCGATAATCTCCGGCGATTGATGGCGAAGCTGGGCCTGACCATCGAGCAGGTCGTTGCGAAGTCGGGGCTCGACAAGCGAACCATCCAAGGAATTCTCGGCGGCAGCCACAAGTCGCACATGCGGTCGATCACTCGCTTGGCTCATGGGTTGGGGGTCTCCACGGATGAGTTCTTTCTGGATCCGTCCCAACTCCTCTATCGGCAGTTCGATCAACGGACGAACCCCGTTGTCCAAGAGGTGATCGGCTCGCATCCCGAGTTGTTCACCGGCTGGACGGCCGCCCATTTCGCCGAATTGCACAGCCGTTTTGGCGACGGGGGGGCGCTGACCTTCGACGGGGCGCTGGCGGCGGTCCGCCACATGAATGAGAATCGCGAGGCCTTTGGGCAACTGGCCGTGCTCTTGGAGAGTCACCGGGCCAAACTGATCCGCGGATTGCTGAACGTCTATTTCCGGGAAACCGTTCTTTCGGGAGAGCTTGACGAGCCCCGCCCAACCAATCAAGGCAAACCGCCGAGCTCGCCCGACGGGCCCTGAGGGGCAGGTTCACAGCCCTTCGAACAGATCCTTCCACTGCCGCCAGAGCGTCGGCGGATCGGCAAGTTCTTCTTCCAACGCCGCACGCGCTTGGCGAGCGATCGCCAGCCGATGGGCCTCATCGTCGGCGAGTCGTTCGGCATAGGCGACGAGTTCCTCGTCGGAGTCGGCCAGGTAGCCTGTCTCGCCGTGGCGGATCATCTCGGTCCAGCCCCAGCGGTTTTCCGTAACCACCGGGACGCCGCTGGCCATGGCCTCCAAGCCGGCCTGGGGCCAGTTCTCTCGTGCGCCGCCATTGATCGGCAGCAGACAGTGGAGCGTACGCAAGAATTCCCCGGCCGGCTCGGCCGCCGCCGGCAGGCATTCGGCCCAAGCCGGCGCAGGGCCTAGCCGTTTCTCGATCTGTCGATCCCAGGCCATCAGCCTCGCATGCACCGGCCCGCGGATCCGGCCGTAGATCGCCCACGTCCGAGCGGAGAACTTGTCGGGCGAGGCCCGGCTGATCCGGCCGATCACAAAGGGGCTGTCGGCGACGTGCGGCTGCGGGACAAAGGGGAACTCGTCCCAGCAAAACGCCCCGTGAATCTGGTAACCCTGCTCGGCGCTGACGCCCAACGCCTCCAATTGCGGCAGAAGCTCGGCCTGCTGGAACCGGCTCTGAAACACATAGCGGTCGAAGGGACCGATGCGCCGATAGAGCCTTCGCTCCTCGGGAAGCAGCCACGTCATGCAACCAAGCCAGACGGTCTTGCAGCCGAGTTGGCGAAACCGTTCGGCGTTGCGCAGGAAATGGGAATTGCAGAACGAAACGACGATCGCTCCGCGCAGCCCCGGGACGTCGCCAAGGCTCTCCGGCCGGGCGAGGATCGTCCGGCAGCCGAGCGGATCGAGCCGGCGACGCCACGCCTCGTGGGCGGTCCACGTGGGGATCAGGCTGACTTCCAGGCCGAAACGCCGCCAGAGGCGGACCGTGTGCCAGCATTCGGTGTTCGCGCCGCCGACGTCGCCCGGATAGCCAACGACGAAGACCGGGCGGGAACCGATAGAAGTGGATGTGTTCATGGCCAACGCCGGACAGGGCCGGAAAAGGGATTCAAGGGGTGGAAACGGACTGGAAGAGGGGCGAGAAATCGGCAAGGTCGTAGAACGCGGCCAGGCCGTTGGTTAACCGGGCCCAACCGGCTGGCGCGTCGCGATACGCGTGATTCCAGCCGTAGACCCCGCCGCCGTGCTTGATCGCCCGCTCGCGGAACAAGTAGTGGATCTGCCAACAGAAGGCCGACGGCTCGCTTTCCAGGCCGGCGCGGTAGAGCTTGTTCGCTTCGGCGCCTTCAAACAGCAGGGTTTCGGCCGGACAGCCGAGAAACGGGCCGGCGTTGACCGTGCCCTGAAGTCGCTCGATGGCCTCCCAGGGCGGATTGACGACTTGATGCCAGGTGAGATGGTGCTCGGTGATGGGAATCCGCCGGACCAGCCCCAGGTCGTCGGGCACCGGGAGCGAGGGATTGTCCTCCCAGGTCCAGCCCCGGCTCGGCAGCGGTTGTTCGTCCGCGGCAAACCGCATCTGGTAGGTCAAGTGGGTGCCGGTCTCGTTCGTCGGGCCATCCGTCCGGTCGAGGTCGTTGACCGTTTCATACTCCACGGTCGCCTTGGCGAACGAAAAGGTGTAGCTGTTGAGCCCCTCGGTCAGGCTGGGGATCGTCTTGGCGTCGGGATTGTCCGGGTCGAAGGGCTCATAGCGCAACCGGACGGCGAAGACCGACGTCTTGTCCGGGTAGTGGACCCCAGTCTTTCCGCCATACGTGCTCGCGACGCCGAGCACCTCGGCGGCGAAGGCATCGCGGTCCTGCCAGGCGATGAGGAATTCTCGCCTGGCGCAAAAGCCGGCCAGGCTGTACTCTTCCACGGGGGAACCGCCGAGCTCTCGGAAGGGAACAGGCATGATTATCGCTCTCAGGGGGAAGGGGTGTAAGTGTTCCAGCCCAATACGCCGTGGGAGTTCACCGGCCCGTTGCCGGAAAAGGTGACGATGTAGGGGATGGGCTTTCCTACGCTGATGTCCACGGTGATGCGGACCGAATCGATCCGCGCCGAGACCTCATAGTAGTTCTTGTTGGAGTCGTCGACGTGGAGCCGCAAGATGACCAGCAAGCCTTCGTAGGCCGCGACGCTGCGGTTGTCGGCCACCTTGAGCTCGAACTGCCCGTGGCAATCGTTGACGCCGGAAAGCCGTCGGCGACAGCCGCCGGTGTCGTTGGCCGTATACGCCTTGCTGGAGCTGGTTTTGACCAGACGCCAGCGGGTGATCTGGGCCATTTCCTCCCCGCCGACGAAGAGCGTGCCGTTCTTTCCGCTGAGGATCGTCATCGCGCGAGTCCTTTTGCTTACGAGGTAGACAACTCGGGCAGCGTGCCCAGGATCGCGACGTCGAACGTCACACTGCCGTCGATCGCGGCGATCCGCAGGGCATGGTGGTCCAGCCCGACGTCCCAGCCGCTGCCGATGTTGGCCAACAGCAGGGGACTGCCGGCCAGGACCTTGACGGTATGCTCCGGGGCGCCGAAGGGGGCGTACCAGGGATCGTCCGTGGCGCCGCCGACCAACAGGTGCCCAAGCTCCGATGCGTTCTTGTTGACGATCAACAGGGCCTTGACGGTGGCCAGGGGGATCGTGATCCGGTCGCCAAAGAGCGCTTGCTCAAGCAGATCCAGGTCGAGCGTGAGCGATTGGCCCGCGGCGAGCGTCTGGTCTTCCACATGCCACACGGCATTCGCCTGACGGGCGGCCGTGCCATCGGCCAGCCGCACCGTGCACCGGTGATGGTTGCTGTCGACGATCGGGGCTGCGCCGACGTGATCGCGCCACGTCCAGCCGAGTTCCACGTGAATCACGCTTTCTAAGGTGGTGATCATATCCAATCTCCCGTGGGCAGATAGACCAAGACGGAGAACTCGATCCACAGATGCCAGACGCCGTCGTCTTGCTGGGCCACCGACTCGCGGTCGCGGCGCATCTGCACGACGCGCCGGCCCTCGGCCAACGGGAAGTCGCGCCAGTCGAACGAGGCCTTGAGCTGGTCGAGGATCGCGCGGCCGGGGTCGTAGCTATCGTGCCAGACGTTGATCCGGAGCGTCACCTCGTCGATCGCGTCGCCGGCATTCGTGCGCGTCGCCGTGCGGCGGCGGGGGCAGGTGAGCGTGGCGTAGGGCCGCGTCGGATCGACGGCCTGGCCGGTAGATACCCGTTCGGCAGGCAGCAAGGCGGTCAAGGCCGCGTCATGCGCCCATTGTTCATGAAGGGCTTGTTCGAAACTCATCGGAGTGTTCCTTGTTTTGGGCCTTGTCGATCAGCCGACCCGAACCACGTCGATCTCCAGCAAGGCATCGATCCGCTCAGCACGGCGACTGCCCAGGATGCGATAACGCGTCCCATCCGGGCCTTTGACTCGATGGGTGTGGTCCACCGGCACGTTCTCGGCGAGGTAGACCGTGAATTGGGCCACCGAGGCCAGACGGTCCTGCTGCTTTTCGACCTCCAGCGTGCGCGGCTGGATCCGGGCTGACAGCCCCGTGCGCCACGGCTGCCAGGTCGCCTCCAGGACGCCGCTGGGAGTCTTCGTGTAGGAGGCTCTTTCGCGATCGATCTTCTGATCCAGACCGTGGACGATCGCCAGGTTCCGCGTCACGCATCGCCAGCGGCGACCCTCGGTGACCTCGCGGACCTGGAGGATCGTCCACTTCCGGCCGCCAGCCTCGACGATCAGGTCGCCCAACCGCGGCGCTTCGGGCAACTCGGCGGCCGGCAGGTGCCAGACGACATCGCTGGCCGTGTATCGTCCTCCGGACCGTCTCGCCTCCCGGGTCTTGACCGCCAGTCGCAGCGCGTGAGCGACCTCGGCCGTCAAGGATCCATCGGGCCGGCTCACCGTGACCGCCGCAAGGCCGTCGGTAATCGCGATGAAATCGTCTTTCGGGTTGAAGGTGAGGGATGACATGTTGGAGTCTTGTGGTTGTGACTAGTGTCGGGTTCGTGAGGGCTTTCGGCGGTCAGCTGTCAGCTTTCAGCAGCCAGCTCTCAGCAGTCAGCAGTCAGCAAAGAGACAGGCGTTTGGATGAGGCATGTGGCCGCTTCATCCACTCACAACGGACTACCGATCGCTTCTGACTGCTGAAAGCTGATTGCTGACCGCTGATCGCTGACTGCTTATCACTGACCGCTGATCGCTGACTGCTGATCACTGACCGCTGATCGCTGACCCTCCGTCTTACGTAATCCCCTGCGACTGAATCTCGAACGGGTCCTGGCCGGCGAGCTTCCGCTGGCACCAATCGACCGTCTCTTGCAGCCGTGCGAGGTAGGTGTTCCACGACACGGTCTGGCCATCCAGGCGGTAGGACGGTTTGGGATTGGCGGTCAATTCGGCGATCAGGGCCAGGGTCTGACTCTTGATCGTTTGGAGCTGCTCCAAGTCGCTTGGCATGATGCCACCTCCAATCTGGTGCAAACGGATGCTTCGCCGGCCAATTCCCTTTCGATCAGGTCGTGTCGGCCGGCGAGCCGGTGCATCTGACGACGTAACGGGGATTGAGGACGGCCGCGGCCCCGCGTTCGCTGGCTTTGAAGCGGACGACGATGTCCTGGTTGAAATCGGCCTCGCTGTTGGCCGGCGACTGGGTCACGGTGATCGGCCAGTTCTCCATGTAGGCGAACGCCCGGCGGAAGTCGCCGAGGAACCACCACGTCTTGGCCTCCGCCGCCGGGATCCCGCCCGCGATAATCCGGCGATAGACCAACCGGCTGTCGGCCACGCGGTAGTTGGCGAGCGGGTTGGCCGCCGTGGTGGCGGTCGCCGCCGCGGCCGCCTGGTAGCGGATCTCCGTGGCCTTGAACACGCGGTTGGCGGCGTGCCGGTAGGCGGGCATCACCAGCACCGTGGTCGGCTGCACCAGCACCGGCTGGCCGGTCGTCGGATCGAGGATGTCGGTGAAGATCTGCTCGGCCGCATCCACGTCGGTCCAGTCGACCAGCTCGTTGTCGTTGACTACGTTGACCCACGGGCCGCCTTCGCCGGGCTCGTAGTAGGTCTCATAGCTCGTCCCTTTCCATCGGTAGTTGTTGGTCAGACCGATGACCAGGTCGATGAGCCGCTTTTCCTTGTTCAGGCCCAGCACCTCGCCCACCTCGGCGGCCCGGCTCAAGACGAGGTTCGTCCGATCGAAGAAGACCGCCTCGCGCGTGACGGGCACGATCAGCCCGTGCTTGGTGGTCGAGGGCGTGTCGATGTAGTCCTCGCCGAAGCCGACATGCGGATAGGGCATCCCCGGCGGCACCTCGGTGGCCTCGTCCTTGATCCGGCCGATCCCCGGGATCCGTTCGCCATCGAGCCGGGTGGGGATCGTGTCGACCAGCTTGGAGACGACGAAGGCTTCCTGGGTGTAGGCCTCCAAGATCTTCGAGTAGATCACCTGGCCGGTGATGTTCAGGAAGGCGGTCACGTCGACGGCCTCCCCGGCCTCCAGCAGGCTCACCCCGCCCGCATTGCGCGGGTCGAGCAGCCGGACCCATTCGTGGCCGTCGGGCACCAGCGCCTCGGCCAGGTCGCGCAGGCTGAAATCCTCGGGCCTCAAGTGGCCCTCGTCCAACGCCTCGGAAAGATGCTTGACCGTCTTCTGCGGTCCGTCCAGTTCGTAGCGTCGCCGAAGTTCGCGATACTTGATCGTTGCCATGAATCGATTCCTCTCAAACAAAAAAGGGTTGTGGTTCCGCCGTGCCCCAACGCGTCACACGACGGTGGGACTGCTGCCTTCAATTCCGCCGGTCATCACGGTCGAGCGGATGTCGACCAACACGCTGGTCGCTGCGGCGGCCGCCCGTTTGGCCACGCGGCCAATGGCGTACTTGCTCGCCGCGACCTTGACGACCTGCTGGTTGAGCAAGGCGCTGCCCGCGGCGTTTTCGTCGACGCCGGCCAGGTCGCCCAGTTCGAAGGTGTTGCTGGGGCAGTCGAACTCGAACACGCCGGTGGTCGCCACGCGGATCGGGCTTGTGTCGCCCGCCCGGCTCCGTTGCATGGCCACCCCCAGGAACTTGTCGGCAAACAACTCCTGGTTGGTCGCCTTCTCGCCCCCGTCGGGCTCAGCGCTCGCCGGTCTCGCGTCGTCCACCTCCTGGAACAACAGGTCGCCGATCTCAATCACGGTGGCCGCATCGACCGCCGCCACCACGGGGTTCGTGTCCCCGTATCGCCATCGCATCTTGTCACTCATCGCAAAGTCTCCTGGAAAAAAGGGGTTCGTTCAGGGTTCAGGGTTCAGGGTTCAGGGTTCAGGGTTCAGGGGCGGGGGGTGTTGAGCAGTTAGGGTTTCCAACGATTCCGAAGCGAAATCCTGAACCCTGAACCCCGAACCCTGAACCCTCCTCACGTGATCGCTTCCACAAAACGCTTCACATCCACAACGCTCGTTCCCTCCACCTGCTGTTGCTCGCGCGAGAGCGGACGTGCCGGAGACGCCGAGGA
>JBDKTH010001327.1:0-5621 GCA_039680305.1 Thermoguttaceae bacterium
CGCTCAGCCGCCTCCTGCGCAACGCGCCGCAACTGCCCGCCGACGCATGATGCGCAAGGCCCGCTCCTCCAGAATGCGTCCGGCACACCTCGCCGAATTGGAGCGGCGTTACCTCAACTCACTCGGACAACATCCCGGGTGGTTGTCTGTTCTTGCTTCGCGTGGCAATCGCCACACAACTCCCGGGCGGGCCCCGCCACCCTGGAAGTCTGCCTAGGGGCGACCAAGAAATAACACTCGCGATTGACCTACCAATGGAGGAACTGCTTCGCGCAAATCGAAACGCTCCCGTAGACGCATCCGGCAGTTCCTCCATTCTCCTCCAGGAACCACTGCGCCGTGGGAATAACCATACCTCCGTTCGGTGAGGGAAAAGAGAATCCGCCAACCATTCCCAAGGGCCCCAACCACCCACGGCCCGCGGATTCTCTTTTCCCAGTAGGTCAAACGCGAGTGTTATTTCTTGGTCGCCCCCTAGTCTTGCAGGTTCGCAGGGCCGTAACCATAATCGAGACTTGCTGACCTTCCCTTGCCTTCCCACCAAAGGAGCTTCCTTTGCGAATCCGCACCTTGGCCACGGTCCTTTTGGTTTCCTGGGTTGCCCTCGGCCTGCCGGCCGCTTCCGGCGAGGAATTGCCCAGTCTGGCGATTCCCGATAGCCTCGGGGTGAACATCCACTTCACCGATCCGCGGCCGGGCGAAATGGAGATGCTCGCCGACGCCGGCTTCCGCATCGTGCGCATGGACTTGAGCTGGGGCGCGACCGAGCGGGAGAAGGGGAAGTACGACTTCTCGGCCTTCGACCGACTGATGGCGGCGTTGGACGCCCACAAGATCCGGGCGCTGTTGATCCTCGACTACTCCAACCGGCACTACGATAACGGGCTGTCGCCCTCGAGCGATGAGGGACGCAAGGCCTTTGCCCGCTGGGCCGTGGCGGCGGCCCAGCATTTCCGCGGGCGAGGAATTCTGTGGGAAATGTACAACGAGCCGAACATCAGCTTCTGGAAGCCCAAGCCCAACGTGGACGATTACGTCAAGCTGGCCCTGGAGGTCGGCAAGGCGATGCGCGAAGCGGTTCCGGAAGAGATCTACATCGGCCCCGGCACCTCGCAGATCGACCTGCCGTTTTTGGAAGCCTGCTTCAAGGCCGGACTGCTGGACTACTGGGCGGCCGTGACCGTGCATCCCTATCGCCAAAAGGCGCCGGAGACGGCCGCCGGGGAGTACACCCAGTTGCGGCGGTTGATCGCCCAGTACGCCCCCAAGGGGAAGAAGATCCCGATCATGTCGGGCGAATGGGGCTATTCCGCCGCCTGGAACAACTTCGATGAAACCAAACAGGGCAAGATGCTGCCACGCGAGTGGATGACGAACCTGGCCAACGACATCCCCGTGTCGATCTGGTACGACTGGCACGACGACGGCAAGGATCCCAAGGAGCCGGAGCACCACTTCGGCACCGTGAAGCATCCGTACAACAAGGACCGCAAGCCGGTCTACGATCCCAAGCCCGCCTCCCTGGCCGCCAAGACGCTCTCCACCGTGCTCCGCGGCTTTCAGTTCAACAAGCGGCTGGCGGTCGGCAGTGCCGACGATTACGTGTTCCTGTTCACCAAGGGCGACGAGGTCCGACTGGCCGCCTGGACGATCGCGGAGAAGTCTTGCACGCTGACGATCCCTGCCAGCCCGGGCCGATTTGCCGTGACCTCCCACACGGGCGAGTCGCTTGCGCCGCTAACGGCCGACGCCAAGGGGCTAACGATCACGCTCAACGACACGCCCCAGTACCTGGTGCCCGAAGGGGCCAACGATCTGCTGCGGATCGCCGTGGCCTGGCAACGGGCGCCGATGGACGTCCAACTCCGTGCTCAGCCCTCCCTGGCGGGCAAGCTCTCGCTCCACAATCCGCTCGCGCGGCCGATTCGCGTGTCGAGCGGTGGGGCGGCAACGGAAGTGAAACCCGGCCAGACCGTCACGCTGGCCACGACGTTCGATCTGATGCGCGTGGCCGAACCGGTCGACGTGCGTCTGGAATGCCAGGTGGAAGGGATGGGCAGCCTGGCCCAAGTCGTGGCCGTCTCGGCGACCAATCCGCTGCGCGTCGCGTTTGGGCCGCCGATTGGCGGACGGCTGATCGTGCGGGTGGAGAATCCCACCGGCGAAGCCTTCAAGGGCGTGGTCCGGCTGACGGACGTCCAGGGGATTGTGCCGAGCACGACCACCGCGAACGTCGAATTCCAGTCGGGGCAGCAGGAAAAGACCATCGAGTTCGCCCTTTCCACCAGCCGCGTGAAGAGCTATCGTCTCGGCGTTCGGGTCGAGGATGAGCAGGGCCGGCTGCAGCTTGTCCTGCCGACCGCCGCAATGACGCTCGTCGACGACTTCTCGCGGTACACGCCCGAAACCGTGGCCACCGCCTGGCGCATGTTCGCCGATGGCGACACCAAGGTCGCCTCGACGCAGACGGTCACGTCGGCCCCGGCCCCGGCGGGTTCGCCTGCGGCTGGCGCCAACACACTGAAGATCGCCTACAGTTGGGCCGACGGCTGGAAGTTCGTCCGGCTTGCGCCGACGGCCGCCCCGCTCAAGAAGATCGAGGGCAAGCCGAAGGCCCTGGGCCTGTGGGTTTACGGGAACGACTCGAAGCACGTGCTTCGCCTGCGGATCCTCGACTCGACCGATCAGACGTTCCAGCCCAACGGCGCCCGGATGACCTGGAAGGGCTGGCGTTACGTAGAGATTCCCCTCGACGCCGCCGCCGGCGCCGGCCACTGGGGCGGGGCCAACGACGGCACGATCCACTACCCGATCCGCTGGGACACCCTGCTGTTGATCGACGGCGCCCGGAAAGCCTCCCAGCCCCCGGAGATCTACGTCGGCTCGCCCGTGCTGATCTACTAGCCAAGCAATGCCGAATGTCGAACGTCAGATGACGAAGGAATGACGAAGCTCAAAGCTCGAATTGGCCAATCATCCCCTTCATCATTCATCATTCTGCATTCATCATTATTCCTAGACGTTCTCCATCACTACCAACTTCCCCGCCGCTCGCAGCTTTTCGGCAATAAGCGGGATAATCTGGTGGCGGTTGAGGATGCCGCGCTGGCGGAAGCTAATATCGTCGGTGGCGACGTTGCGCGCGCCGCCGACAAAGATGTTGACGCGATCGGCGACTTGGAGCAGCGCGCAGAGTTCGGTCACGCCGCTGTCCTCGGTCAGCCTGCGGATGTCCTCGTCCAGGAGGTTGTAGACCTGGTTGAGGGTCACGGCGCCTTCGGTCACCAGATCGACGCCGGGGATCTCGTAGCGGGGCGGGGCGATCAGGCTCTTGCAGTCCTGTTCGACCATCACCGTCTGCCGCAGCGCGTGGCCGACAAGCTCGGCCGTGGTTCCGCCACAGACGAACTTCAGGCCTTCCATTTGCATGAAGCGGCGAACGACTTGCACGTCGTCGCCCTTCTTGGCAGGCGGCCCGGTGAGGATATTGACGATGTGGCCACGGCGGCAGAGGGCCATCATCACCGTGCAGTCGTCGCCCGCGGTCTGTTTGCGTGGTGGGGCGGCCGGCGCGACGGAGCCCGGATAGGCCGACTTGCCGGGCCGCCGGAAGGACTCCGGCTTGGGGCGGGTCCAAAGACGCACCGCCTCGCGGTGCACGGCCTGGTGAATCTCCTTGGGCATCAGCCCATCGGTCAGCCGGTCGTTCACGTAGCGGACCACGCCCTCGGTCTGCCAACCCAAGGTCAATCCGCTGCCCAGGCCGGCTTGGGTGATCCCATCGCTCATCAAGAGGACGGCGTCGCCCGGCTCCAGATAGCAGTTCGACTCCTGAACCAGCACGCCGTCCAGCTCCATCGGCGTTTGCGGCAGCGCGGCCGCATGGCGGCGGCTGACCAGAACGGCTGGCGGGGCGTCGTAGCACAGCACGGTGGTCATGCCGTCGTTGAGGATCCGGGCGACGCTGAACGCGGCGAACGGTCGCGACGGATCGCGGGCCTCCTGCATGGTGCGGGCCACCGAGGAAAACGCCTTTCGCAGGGAGTGGCCCAAGCGCAAGAGCTGCACGAGCCGACTGGCGCACATCTCGGCCGCGATATGGGCCCGGATGCCCGAGCCGATACCGTCGGCGCAGATGAGCGTCGTGGCGGCGGCGTTGCGGTCACAGGCCACGACGTCGCCGCAGGGCGCTTCGAGCTTCTTGGAGCTCTGCGCCACCTCTACTTCGACGTGTACATATCCCGTAACCATTGTCCCTTCTTTCCGTCGTCGCCTTCTTCTTCGGTCAGGAGCATGAGCTTCTCGACCAGGTCTTCCCCTCGCGCCGTGCTGTCGCCAAGGAACCGGGCGATCTGCTCGGCCATCTGGAGTTGATGCTGCAAGAGTTCCCGGGCTTGGAGGATCGTCTGGGCGCGGAGGTTGTCGAGCTTCTGCTGACTGGTGCGGGTGTGGGTGACGTTTACGAAGATGCCCACATACTGCCGCTCCTCGCGTAGCGGGTAGATGATCTGGTGACAGGCCAGGTTGTACCGCTTGTGCTCGACGGTCGCTTCGACCGTCGTTTCCTGGCCGGATGCGAGCCGTTCAAAGGGCTCCGGGTCCATCAGGTAGGAGATCGGCTGGCCGTAGATCGCGTCGGAGCACATGAAGAAGCGGCGGAAGGCCGGATTCATGTTGAGGATTCGCAGGTGCTCGTCGAGGATCACGATCCCGTTGGGGCTGGTCTCGATGATCCGGTCGACCCGCTGCTCGGCCAGCCGCTTCATGTGGGGGATGCACATCTCCGGCTCGGCCAGGCCGCGGATCACGGCGATCGCCTTCTCGCGGCAGTTCGCGTAGCCGCACGCGCCGCAATTGAGCTGGTCCTCCTCGCGGGCCTTGCCGGTCATTTCCAGCACGCGGCGGATCTGGTCCTCGGTGATCTCGGGTTCTTTCTCCAGACTGACCCGGAACTTGGTCGTCAGCTGAGGATAGCGTCCGGGGCCGGGCGGCCTGATCGGGTAACTCGAGGCGTATTCCAACACGTCGCTGCGCCGCACGAACACATTACGCGCGATGCCCATCGCCGGGCCATTGATGCAGCCTTGCGGGCAAAACAGCGGCTCGACGACCCGCGGCGAACCGGCCTCGCCCAGGCCGTTCAGGGCCGTGCCCACCTCGTCAAAGCCGCTGGCCACGATCACATCGCCGGCCAACAGGTCCGTTGTCCACCCGGCCGTGCGCACGCAGCCGCCTTCCAGCGGGAACAGCCGGGCGTCGCCCTCGGGCTCCTCGTCAAAACTGCTCTCCTCGCAGGCCGTCAAGTCGATCCCTTCCCGCTGGAACCACTCAACCAACTCGTCGAACGTGAGCACCGTGTCGATCAGACCGTCGTGCTCGGTTCGCTCGGCCTCGGCCTTCTTGGCGATGCACGGGCCGATGAAGACGACCTTCACGTCGTCCCCAAGCTCTTCGTGAATGTGCTTCGCGTGGGCGATCATCGGCGAGACCACCGGGGCCAGGTTCGGCGTCAACTCCGGCCGATAAAGCTCGATGTAGCGCACGACCGCCGGACAGGCGGAACAGCTCATCGAGTATTCCGGCCGGGTCCCGGCGGCGACCACCGTCTGACAGGCCACCTG
>JBDKTH010000309.1:0-3727 GCA_039680305.1 Thermoguttaceae bacterium
CGCACAAGCAGACTCATGGCCGTCACACGCCGCTCCGGCTCGAAACGTTGGAGACCCGGGAGTTCTTATCCGCCAATGCCACGGATGGCACGCTCAGCATGGCCAGTCCCGCACCGGTCACCCAGAGCTTTCAGGACAGTGCGGCCTACACGGGCACGCAAGACGCCAAGATCATTCGCACCTATCCGACGTTGGCCGACCTGGGCGGCTCGACGATCCTGCGAAGCGATGGACGCACGGACCAGGCGGCTCTGATCAAATGGGACCTCAGTTCCATCGCGGCCGGCAACACAATCCAGTCGGCCTCGCTCTCGCTGATGGTCACCGATCCGAGTCGCGACACCTACGAGATCTATGCACTCAAGCGCCCCTGGAAGGAAGGCGCGGTCACCTGGCAGGGCAACGGCCTGGGCAGCAACTGGCAGGTCGCCGGCGCCAGCGGCAGCCTCGATCGCGAATCGACCTCGTTGGGCACGCTCACCGTCTCCAACACCGGCGTCGCCACGATCAACCTCAATGCGGCCGGCATCGCCAAGGTCCAATCGTGGATCAACGACCCGAGTTCCAACTACGGGTTCATCATCCAGGACTATGGCAACAGCGACGGGCTCAGCTTCACCTCCAGCGAGATCGGCACGCTCGCCTACCGCCCCAAGCTGACCGTGACCTATACGCCCGGCTCGACCACGCCGCCTGATGATCCGAACGAGCCGCCGCCGTCGGGCACGACCAATCAAGCGCCCCAGGTCGAGGCCGGGGCCAATCAGAGCACGACGGTCTCCGGCACGATCAATCTCAACGGCACGGTGACTGACGATGGCCTGCCCAATCCGCCCGCCCAAGTCACCACCACCTGGACCAAGGTGAGCGGGCCGGGCACGGTGACGTTCGGCAACGCCACGGCCAAGAGCACCACCGCCCGCTTCGGCACGGCAGGCACCTATGTCCTGCAATTGCTGGCCAGCGACGGCACGCTGAAGACCAGCGATACGCTCACCGTGACGGTCACCAGCGACACGCCGCAGGGCGTCCAGGGGTTCTTTGTCTCGCCCAACGGCAGCGCCAGCGGCGACGGCAGCGCGGCCCGGCCTTGGGACCTGCAGACGGCCCTGTCGCAGCCGGCCGCGGTCAAGCCGGGCGCGACGATCTGGCTCCGCGAAGGCACCTACCGCGGCGCCTTCACCAGCAGGCTCACCGGCACGGCCGCCGCCCCGATCACCGTGGCCGCCTATCCCGGCGAGCACGTCGTCATCGACACCTACAAGCCGGGCACGACCGGCAACCCGATGTTCAAGGTCAACGGCAGTTACACCAACTTCGTCGGCTTCGAGATGATGTCCAGCGATCCGAGCTCGCGGATCACCGCCCTCAGCGGCTCGGATCCCGCGGATATCCGCCGCGGCAGCCTGCAGGACTACGGCAACTACAACAAGTTCATCAACCTCGTGCTCCACGACATGGACATGGGCATCGGCATGTGGTCGCAGGGCACGGGCGGAGAGGTCTACGGCTCGATCATCTACAACAACGGCTGGATCGGCCCCGATCGGCCCCACGGCCACGGGATCTACGCCCAAAACCAGTATGGCACCAAGCGGATCGCCGACAACATCATCTTCAACCAGTTCGACTACGGTTTCCACGCCTACGGGACGAGCAAGGCCTACTTGAACAACTTCCTCCTCGAAGGCAACACGATCTTCAACAGCGGCGGCGCCAAGGGCGTCGGCTATCAGCGCCAGCCCGACATCCTGATCGGCGGCGGCGCCTCGGCCCAGAACATCACGCTCCGTGGCAACCGCACCTATCAGAACGGCTTCAACGGCGTGGTCTACCTCGGCGACACCGCGGTCAACAAGAACCTCACGCTGCAGGACAACTACTTCGTCAGCGATCTGGCCTTGCGCGGCGGCTGGACCTCGGTCAACGCCACCGGCAACACGATCGTCGGCAAGTCGCAACGGATCCTGGAGTTGGACGTGCCCACGGGCACCTCGCCCTCGAGTTACTCCTGGAACAACAACCACTACACCTCCACCGGCGCCACCCGGCCGTTCAATTACGAAGGCGCCTCGAAGACCTGGAGCCAGTGGAAGGCGGCCACCGGGCTGGACTCCAACAGCGACTTTTCGAGCAGCCTGCCCACCGGGGCCGATGTCTTCGTCGAACGCAACGAGTACGAAGCCGGACGCGCCAACATCACCGTCTACAACTGGAACCGTAGCCCGGCGGTGAGCATCGATCTCTCCTCGGTCCTGACCGTGGGGGCGACCTACGAGATCCACAACGTGATGGACCTCTTCGGCACGCCCGTCCTCAGCGGCGTCTACGACGGCAAGCCGATCAACCTGCCGATCAAGGCCACGGCCGCGCCGCGTCCCATCGGCTACACCAGTTCGACGCCCGTGGGCACGGGGACCGACTTCGGCGCCTTCGTCGTGACCAGCACCTCGATGGCCACGGCCGCGGCCGCCCTGCCGGCCCCCAACTCGGCCACGGCCGGCGCCACGATCGCCGCCGACTCGACGACGACCACCACGACGCTCGCCTCGTCGGCCACGCTCACCCTCTCCAGCGACGTCCAGCAACAATGGAGCTCCGAGGCCACGGAGTTCCAACAACTCGAAAGTGCCCTGAGCACCGCAGCGGCAGGATCGTCGTCGCACGCCGTGACCGGCCAGAAGCTTTCCAGCACCACGAGCACAACCGATTCGCGCTCCGCCGATTCCGGCCTGGCAAGCCGGATCCGCGGCGTGCTCGACCGGTTGTATGATCGGATCGACACGCCCGCGGAACGTCAGGTCATTGCCGACCAGATCGAAAGCCACTTCGCGGAAGTCAAAGCGACCGTGTTCCAGGCGATCGACGCGGCCATCGTCGACCTGCAGGACAACACGACCGATCTGAAAGCCGACCTCCAGGGGCTGTTCGACAAGCTCGACGACCTCCGTCCGCTGTTGGCCCGGCCGGTGTAATATCGAACGCTATTGGTCCTCGGATTGTCAAAGTTGTGTTAATGAGCCTTGGGTGGCATGCCGTCGCGGAGCGCAGCGACGCGTCGGCATGTGTTTAGGACGCCGCTCGTCCCCGCCGGGCTTGTCCCGGCGGAACGGAGGATTGGGCGGACTAGTCCGAGGAGCAATACCAGCCTCCGCCCCCACTGGGCTTGTCCCAGTGGAGCGCCGGATTGATCCTACAGCCCCGAAAGTGCGACAGTCCTTCGCTCCCCCGGGACAAGCCCGGCGGGGGCGCGAAGAAAACGCGGCATGACCAGTAGCACGCCAATCCTCCGTTCCACTGGGGCAAGCCCAGTGGGGACGGTGCGCCCGCCGGTATTCCCCGCCTGAGGAGCAATAAACAAAAACGGCGAGCAGGAAACCTTGGTCTCCTGCTCGCCGTGCTTCTTTTCTGGGGCCGGTCGCCCGGCTCACACTACGGCACGCTCAGCGCCGTTGTGCCCTGCGTCGTCGAGGTGCTGATCACCCGCGAGATCAGGTTGAAGTTGAACACGTTGGTGAAGTAGCGGGCCACGGCCTGTTCGCGCGACTCTTGCAGCACGATCACGTCGCCGGGGCGGATGATCAGGCTTTCCCGCGGATCACGCATCGCTAAAAACAGGTCGACCATGATCGGCACCTGACCGCGGCCGGGAACGCGTCTCAGCACGGTCACCAGCCGGGGCGACGGGAAGCCGATCCCCGAGAAGATCAGCTGGCCGGTCAGGTTG
>JBDKTH010000967.1:0-6800 GCA_039680305.1 Thermoguttaceae bacterium
GCACTTGGTCGACGAATGCCACAAGTATCTTGCCGCGGCCCCCGACGCTGTCTTCTATGCCGCGGGAACGGTTTCGAGCATCGACCGGCCGGTCAGCGACCGCGACTACGACGTGGCCTTGCACCTCATTTTTCAGACCCGTGCCGCCCACGACGCCTACCAGACGAACCCCCAGCATCTGGAGTTCATCGCACGGAACAAGGCGAATTGGCGGAAGATCCGGGTGTTTGACTCGGATGTAGCGGGAGGCGAGGAATAGGCGGCGATCTGACTGGATTGTCACTCGCCGCCCGCTTCCCACGTGGTCCACATCGAAACAGACCGCCCCTGCGCCACCGCTTGCCTTCTGGGCAAACGGTGGCACGCGGTTGACGATTGCAGGAGCACGTTAGGGCCCAGGTTACTGGACACTGAAGCGGTGAACGGTCACCTCGTGGTAGGTCTGGCCGGGCCGGAGGATCGTCGAAGGAAATTCGGGACGATTCGGCGAGTCGGGGAAGTGCTGGGTCTCCAGGCACAGGCCGTGGTGCTTCTGGTAGACCACACCATGGGCCTTCAACGTGCCATCGAGGAAGTTGCCCGTGTAGAGTTGAACGCCCGGCTGCGTGGTGAAGACCTCCATCACGCGACCGCTCTTCGGCTCGACGACCCGGGCGGCCAACGACAGCTCGCCGGGCTGGGATTGCTTCAGTACGTAGCAGTGATCATAGCCGCCCTTCACCTGGGCGATCCGCGAGCCGACCGTGGCCGGCTGGGTGAAGTCCATCGGAGTGCCTTTCACGGCGGCCAGCTCCCCAGTGGGGATCAGGCCATCATCGACCGGCAGATAGCGATCGGCGTTGAGCATCAACTCATGCCCGAGGATGCTCCCGGCGGCCGCGCCCGACAGATTCCAATAGGCGTGATTCGTCAGGTTGACGGGCGTGGCCTTGTCGGTCGTGGCCGTGTAGTCCATCTTCAACTCGTTGGCGTTGTTGAGCGTGTAGGTCACGGTGGCTTTCAGGGTGCCCGGGTAGCCCTCGTCGCCGTCGGGGCTGAGAAGCGTGAAGACGACTCCGACAAAGTCGGCTCCTGTGGCCGGTTCGGCCTTCCAGACCACCTTGTCGAACCCTTTGCGCCCGCCGTGAAGATGGTTCTCGCCATTGTTGGTCGCCAACTTGTATTCCGCCCCATCAAGGGCAAACCGCCCCTTGGCGATCCGGTTGGCAAACCGGCCGGCGATCGAGCCGAAGAAGGGATGGCCGGCCAGATAGCCGGGGAGCGATTCCAGACTCAGCGTGACATTGGCCAACTGCCCGTTGCGGTCGGGCGCCTCCACGGAGGTCAACATAGCTCCGTAGGTCGTAATCGTCGCCTTCAGGCCGTTGGCGTTGGTCAGCGTATACAGGTCGACTTCCGTCCCGTCGGGCATCTGCCCGAACGGCTTCTTCTGAACACTCATTTTCTCGCTCCCTGAGCATGGCGGTGCGGACCAACCGGCGGCAAAACCACAGACAGCGACGGTAGTCAGCACGACAAGATATCTGTTGGACAACATCATCTTCACGATCCCGACCGAGAGGAAAGGAACGCAACTCCAGCCGTTTAGCCGCGGCACTTGTGCCTGGTTGTGGCGAATGTCTCACCATCAACCTGGGGCTTCCTCCAGTGAAGAGAACCGCGATTGGTGCATCCTACGCCAACCGCCCCCTTTTCCACAAGGGCTCACCCCCAAAGAGAGAGGGTCGCCAGTTTTCGGCGCCCAAAGAGAAAGGGCAGCAGATGGACTGCTGCCCTCGTAACCAGAGACAACGATGTCGAGCCAACAGGCGGCGTGCCCCGAATCAAAGCGATTCAGGGCCGTCGCCGTGCGGACAACTCAGTTGCAGCAACCGCCAGCGCTGTACGGGCCGGCTCCCCAGCAAGCCGCGGGCTGGCAAACGGGCGGGGCGGGCGGCTGGCAGACGGGCACTGTCTCGGTGATCGTCTGCGGGACATACCGGCAGACCTGCACCGGGACCTGTTGCTGCTCGGTGTAGGGGACCATTACCGTGTACTGGCTGGTCCGCTGCTCGGGCACGCAACGCATCGTGGTCACCGTCTGGGTGGCCGTACGCACCTGCGGGACGCAGACGGTGTACGGGATCTCGCGGGTCCGGCATTCCTGCCGATACTCGCAGACCGTCACCTGCTGCACCCGTTGCTCAGGCCGGCAGACCGTGACGCAGTAGTTGTACTGCTCTTGGAAGTAGGACGGCTTCATGCAGGTGACCGGGACCTGCTTGCAGATCGTCTCCGGAACCCAGACCCGATAGGTTTTCGGGGCGCAGGTGACCGGGGCGCACGTCTGCGGAGCACAGGTCGCCGGGGCGCAGGTGGCCGGAGCGCACGTCTGCGGAGCGCAGGTCGCCGGGATCGGCGGCTGCTCGCAGGGCCGTTCCTCCCAGTGCCCAGAGCACTCGGTGACCGTCTGCATCACGGTCTCGGGGACCATCTTGCAGACCGTCCGGGTGGCGGTGCGTGTCTCGGTGGACGGCACCATCACCGTGTAGGGCTGCTCCACGACCCGTTGCACCGGCACGCAGACCGTGTACTGTTCCGTCCGGACCCGCTGTTCCGGCACCATCACCGTGTACTGGTAGGGGACCTCGCGGGTCTCCGGTACCTGGCGCATCACGGTGTAGGTCGATTGGCGGACTTCCGGACGACACTTGGTCACACAGATCGTGCGCATCTCGGTGACGACGGTCGGGACCAGGATGGTCCGTTGGACCTGCTGGTAACAGACCTTCGGTGCACAGGTCGACGGTGCACACGTGGCCGGCGCGCAAGTGGCCGGCGCACACGTGGCCGGTGCGCAAGTGACCGGCCCGCACGTGGCGGGCCCAAAGGTCGCTCCATACCAGCCTCCCCGGCAATGGCGTCCTGCCTCGGCGTTTGCCGCGAACAGGAGCAGCGCCACTGCGACAAATGGCACTAGTGGGCGAGAAGACATACGTTCCTCCTTAACTGATGGGTCCAGAACAAACCAGAAACGACGATTCAACTCTCGGTCAACCGCTGTTCGAAGTTATCCCCTGCAAATATCGGAAGCGTGGTAAAGAAGTCAAGGTATAAGATGCAGGATGCGATCGATGCGCTGCCATTCGTAACGCGACAACACGTCGTGTGGCGAACTCACCGTCCGCGTTTCTTCGTCCATGCTCTGAAGAATCCCTGGCATCATTCGCGCCAATCATCCTTGGCAAGCTCAGAATCCATTTTCGCGTTCGTGTGGATCGAACGGCTCTTGAACAGGCGGGTGTTTGGACACTTCTTCTGAGAGCGTCATCGGGGGAGTATCTGCTGACCCAATGAAAGCACCCTCTTCACGTTGTTCGGATTATGTAGATTTGGGGAGTGCCCTGTGGATCAGGAAATTCCGGATGGATCTATGAGAGCATTGCTCGCCAGATGCCTAGGGGAATGCCTCCTGGCAACTCTCGGTCACGCCCTCGCCGTGTCGCGATGACCTGCTGCGACTGCTCAACTGCGACAAGACGACAGCGCCCGCGACAACCTGCGCTTCCCATGAACAGGACATCCACGACCGCCAAGCACGGCCGAGAGCGTAACGCAAGGACGTTTGGGACCATCTTGCGCGGCGTCCGATCTGCGTCTTCACGACGGCAAGGTCAAGAGGAGACCGCCGGATCTGTCGGGAATCGGAGGCCGCGACAGGCGGCCCCAAGCGTCTCGAAACACGCCACCGTGGTCAGAGAATGACCGGTTCTCCGTTGGAGAGCGACCACTCGTCAGGAATGACGGAGTCCTTGGGGATCACCAGAATCCCATCGCAGATCATGCAACACTCCGTTTCCGGACGGAAGTCGATGCCGTGGGTGTTGATGATCCGCGTGCTGTGGCCGATGTGGCAGTTCTTGTCGACGATCGCCCCGTCGATCACGGTCGCCTCGCCGATCCCCAGCGGCGGCCGTCCGGCCGCCTTGTCGGCCGCCACCTCTTGGGGCGTCTGTTGGAAGTCATTGCCCATCAGAACCGAGTTGCGGATCGTCACGTTGCGGTTGATGACGCAGCGCAGCCCGATGATGCTGTTCTCGATGGTCGCCCCTTCGTGAATCAGGCAACCGTCGGCGACGAGGCTCTGCCGGATCGTGGCCCCATCCTTCCGGCTGGGCGGCAGAAAGCGGGGCCGCGAATAGATCGGCGCGTCGGGGACGGACAGCCCGAAGGCGGGCTCCGACTGGGCCAGCGCCAGGTTGGCGTCATAGAAGGCCTTGATCGTCCCAATGTCTTCCCAGTAACCGTCGAAGAGATGGACCTGGACCTTGCAGGAACGGATGGCGGCCGGGAAGATCTCCTTGCCGAAGTCGTGGTAGTCGGTCTTCTCCAGCAGACGCGCAAGCACCGGGCGGTTGAACAGGTAGATTCCCGTGCTGGCCAGGCAGTCGCGACCACGGCTGGCGATTCCCTGGGCTTCAATCCAGGCAGGGTCGGTTCGGACATGGACCAGTTCCTCCTCGGTCTGCGGTTTTTCGAGAAAACCGGTCACGCGTCCCGAGGTGTCCAGCCGCATAATCCCCAGCGACGACGCCTCCTGGCTGCGCACGGGGACGGCCGTGATGGTGACATCGGCGCCGCTGCTTCGATGGGTGGCGATCAGTTTTCGGTAGTCCATCCGGTACAACTGGTCCCCGGAGAGGATCAGCACGTAGTTGATCCCCGGTTGCATGATGGTGCGAAGATTCTGCCGCACGGCGTCGGCCGTGCCCTGGTACCAGTCGCTGCTGTCCAGGGTCTGCTGGGCGGCGAGGATCTCGACGAAACCGCGATCGAACGGATCGAAGTTGTACGTGCTTCGGATGTGGCGGTGCAAGCTGACCGAGTTGAACTGGGTCAGGACATAGATGCGATTCAGGCCGCTGTTGATGCAGTTCGACAGAGGAATGTCGATCAGGCGGTACTTGCCGGCGATCGGCACGGCCGGTTTAGAGCGGACTTTGGTCAACGGGTACAGCCGCGTGCCTCGCCCACCTCCCAAGACCAACGTGATGACCTCGTGCATAGCGATTATCCTCTGTGTTTGGTTGGGCAATTCGGCGAAGCGCCCTGCCAGAGAATCTTAAGGATCGTCGGGGCCGGAGAAAACCGAGACCGTATCAGGGGATTTCCTGCATACAAGGTGGCAAACACAATCCCTTCTGTCAGGGAGGAATCCGATGTGAATTCACCTAGCTGCCCTGTTCACGCCATTTATCGCAGATGAGGCGGTGCTCCCAGGAGGACGTGACCATAAACCTTTTCGGCCTTATAAGTTGTGTCCTGATGCCCCGATCTCGCCACACCTGCCGCAATGCCCGACTCTTGTCCGTCGCTCGGACACCACCGTAGACTGATAGGTCATGACGTTTACGCATCACCTCCTGGCTGGGGGAACGTGAGGTGCACGGCCTTGCTGTCCATGTGACCTGCTAGCAACCTCCGGCGTCCATGACAGTAGCACTTGAGGGCCGCACTCGCCCGGTGGCCCAGGAGTTAGAGTCATGAGAATCTGGCCGGGGAGTCCCTATCCGCTTGGCGCCAATTGGGATGGAGCGGGAGTCAATTTTGCCATTTTCGCCGAGCATGCCACCCGGGTCGAACTCTGTCTGTTCGATTCGGCCGAGGCGAAGAGCGAGGCTGAGCGGATCCCGTTGCCCGAGCAGACCGATCTGACCTGGCACGTCTACTTGCCCGAAGCGCAGCCGGGGCAACTCTACGGCTATCGCGTCTATGGCCCCTACGAACCTGCGAACGGGATGCGGTTCAATCCAAACAAAGTCCTGCTGGACCCCTATGCCAAGGCGATCGGCCGAGGCACGACGTGGGCCGACGAGATGTTCGGCTATCGGATTGGGGCCCCCAAGGAGGATTTGTCGTTCGATGAGCGGGACAATGCGCCGTTTGCGCCATTGGGGATGGTGATCGATACGGCGTTCACCTGGGGCGATGACCGGTCGCCGAACATCCCCCATCATCAGACGATTATCTATGAAGCACATGTCAAGGGCCTAACGATGCTTCACCCCGAGGTGCCCGAGGAGCTGCGCGGCACCTACCTCGGATTGGCCTCGGATCCGATCATCACGTTTCTGAAGGACCTGGGCGTGACGGCCATCGAGTTGATGCCCGTCCATCACCATCTCGATGATCGCCACCTGGTCGAAAAGGGACTGGTGAACTACTGGGGCTACAATCCGCTGGCTTACTTCGCCCCCGACATCCGCTACTCCTCCGCCGGCCCGGGGGACGAATCGGTGCGGGAATTCAAGCGGATGGTCCGTGCTTTGCATTCTGCCGGGCTGGAGGTGATCCTCGACGTGGTCTACAACCACACCTGCGAAGGCAATCAGCTGGGCCCCACGTTTTTCCTGAAGGGGATTGACAATCCAGGCTACTACCGGCTGATCGCCGACAATCAGCGTTACTATATGGACTACACAGGGTGTGGCAACACGCTCAACATGCGGCACCCTCGCGTGCTGCAACTGATCATGGACAGCCTCCGCTACTGGGTCCTGGAGATGCACATTGACGGTTTCCGCTTTGATCTCGCAGCGACGTTAGCCCGGGAATTGCACGAGGTGGATAAGCTGGGGGCCTTTTTCGACATCATCCACCAGGACCCGGTCCTCTCGCAAGTGAAGCTGATCGCCGAGCCGTGGGATGTGGGCGAGGGCGGCTACCAGGTGGGCAACTTCCCGGCCGGCTGGTACGAATGGAATGGACGCTACCGGGATCTGGTGCGCAGCTTCTGGAAGGGCGACCGCGGCACGCTCTCC
>JBDKTH010000178.1:0-7017 GCA_039680305.1 Thermoguttaceae bacterium
TCCTCGGCGGGCACCAGTTCCCTGCTCGGTACGGGTTCCTCCTCCGCGGCGGTCGCGCCTCAGGCGGCGAGCAACGAGGGGAAATACGAGATCCTGCCGGGCGACAACTATTCTGTGATCTCTCAAAAGGTCTACGGCGACGGGGGATATTTCAAGGCCTTAGCCGAGCACAATCGGAAGAAGTTCCCCGATGAGGATCGCCTCCTTCCAGGGGAAGAAATCTCGACTCCTGACGTGGCTGCGCTGGAAAAGACCTACCCCGGCCTGTGCCCCAAGGCGGCGCATCGCGAGGCCAACCAACGCCACCTGTCGATGGCAAGCACCTCGACCCGGCTCGGCGGACGCATCTACGTCGTCCAAGACGGGGATACGCTGTTCGACATCGCCAAGTACGAGTTGGGCAAAGCCGCACGCTGGTCGGAGATCTACGAGTTGAATCGCGAGGCGATCGGCAGGGATTTTGATCACCTCTCGCCCGGGATGCGGCTGACGCTGCCCAGCGATCGGCCGACCGGCAAGGTCACGCAGCGGCCCGACGACCACTTCCAGCGATAATGGTCCAGAAGATCGTCTCCGGCGGACAGACGGGCGTGGATCGCGGCGCACTGGACGCCGCGATCGGGCGGGGCATCCCGCACGGCGGCTGGTGCCCCCGGGGACGCCGGGCGGAGAACGGCCCGATCCCGCCGCGCTACCAGCTTCGCGAAACCGATTCGTCCGCCTACCGTGTGCGCACCGAGCAGAATGTATTGGACTCGGACGGCACCTTGATTCTCCACGGCGGCCGCCTGGCCGGCGGTACGGCGCTGACCCGCCGCTTGGCTCTCCAACACAAGAAGCCCTGCCTGGTGGTTGACCTCCTTCATGAGCCGGATGCCGCGTCCGTCCGGCAATGGCTCGTTTCGCATCAAATCGAAACGCTCAACGTGGCCGGCCCCCGGGAGAGCCAGTGTCCGGGAATTCAGGCAAAGGCCACAGACTTTGTGGTCTCGCTGCTCGGCTGAAAGACATGCCGACCCGTCGCTGCGCTCCGTGACGGCATGCCACCCACGCGATCCTGTGAAATGCGATAGGCGGCTAGAGCATTTCCTAGCCCCGCCTGTTGCATCTCCTAGTCACAACGCTCCGATCCGCTGGACAAAGCGCGAAACCTGGCGTTTTCCCGGCCAATCGCAGCATTCCGGTCCGTGGCACGCCCTTTGCGATAGCAGGGAAACGCACACTGCGTTGCGAGGCAAAGCCTCGATTCTGATCACTGTCATGGAGAGCCGAGCAAATGATCGAGAGCATAACGATTCTGGGCGGACAGGGCAAAACAGGGAGGGCGGAGCCGGTTGAGCGGATTCACCTCGAGATGGGCGATGTCGTGAGCATTGTCGGGCCGACGGGCTCGGGCAAGACCACGCTGATCAACGACATCGAGTTGTTTGCCGACGGCAACACGCCCACCGGCCGGCGTTTGTTGATCAATGGCGAGCGTCCGCCCGTGGAATACCGCGACAACCCGGCCTGCAATCCGATCGCCCTGATCACCCAACACACGACGTTCCTCTCGGACTTGCCGGTTCGCGAGTTTCTCCAAACGCATGCCCGGATTCGCAGTTCGGTCAACACGCAGATTGGCGGGATGCTCGAACAGACGCTCGATTTCGCCAATCAACTGACGGGCGAGCCGATCCTCCTGGACAGCCGGATGACCGAGCTTTCCGGCGGGCAGACGCGGGCCTTGCTGATCGCCGACGCCACGATCATCTGCAACACGCCGATCGTCCTTTTGGACGAAGTTGAAAACGCCGGGATCCACCGCACGCGGGCCCTGGAACTGCTGCGGCAGTATCGCAAGATCTTTATCTTCGTGACCCACGACCCGCGCATCGCCCTGTTGTCCGACTACCGGTTGGTGATGCAGAGCGGAATGGTCAACAAGATCCTCCACACCGACGAACAGGAGCGCCAATGCGCACTGCAGGTCAGCCGGTTGGACGACATGCTCTCGAATCTGCGGGAAAAGATCCGCCTTGGCCAACGGCTCGGACGGGATGAGTTGGAGGCTGCAGCATGAAGTTGGTGATTTGTGCAGGGCCGGCGACTTCCGGCAAGACGGCAGTGCTTCGGCACATGATCGGCAAACTCCAGGCGGCGGGCCACGCCATCGCCTTCCTCAAGATCGACGTGCAGTACGCCGAGGAAGACGAGATGCTTGCCAGCGAGTTTGGCATTCCTACGAAGAAAGTCTACTCGGGAGATCTCTGTCCGGACCACTGCAATGTGATGGTCCTGGGCGACGCGCTCCAGTGGGCCGCCAAGAGCGGGTGCCAGATCCTGATGGTCGAAACGGCCGGGCTGTGCCTTCGCTGTTCGCCCTATGTGGACGGCGGCCTGGGGATCGTGGTTCTCGAAGCGACCAGCGGGATGAACCTGCCGTTGAAGGTAGGTCCCATGCTTTCCCTGGCCGACGTGGCCGTCGTGACCAAGATCGACCGCGTGTCGCAGGCGGAGCGGGAGGTGTTTCGCGCCCGGATCCAGGACGTGGCCCCCAAGGTGCGCATCCGCGAGGTGAATGCCCTGCACGGCATCGGGATCGATCCGTTGGTCGATCAGGTGCTGGCCACCCCGGAGGTGAACGGGCAGATGTTCCTGCGCGGCAACCCGCCGGTGGGCACCTGCACGATCTGCGTGGGGAAGAAAGAAGTCGGCTGGCAGTCGCACTTTGGCGTGGTGCGGCCGCTGGAGAATCAGGTCTTCTACCGCGGAGAGTAAAATGTCGGCCCGCATCTACTTCGACAATGCGGCGACGACGCCGGTGGATCCTCGCGTGGCGCAAGCCATGGAGCCCTATTGGCGTCAGGCGTTTGGCAATCCGTCGAGCCTCTATCGCGAGGGGCGAGAATCGCGGGGGGCGGTCGAACGGGCTCGCAGCCAGGTGGCCGCTCTGCTGCACGCTCGCCCCGAGGAAATCGTCTTCACGGCCAGCGGTACTGAAGCCAGCAACATGGCGCTCGTCGGCGTGGCCGAGGCGTGTGGGGCGGATTGCCACATGATCACCAGCGCGATCGAGCATCCCGCCGTGCTGGAGACCTGCCGGTACTTGCAGCGTCGGGGCGTGGCAATCACGCAGCTTCCCGTCACGCCCGAAGGGATCGTGGAACCGGCCGCCTTGATCGACGCCTTGCGTCCAACCACGCGGCTGGTCTCGGTGATGGCGGCCAATAACGCTGTCGGCACCTTGCAGCCGCTGGCGGAACTGGCGAGGATCACGCGGGAACACGGCGCCTTGTTCCACACCGACGCCGTGCAGGCCGTAGGGAAGATCCCCGTCAACGTCCAGACGCAGGCGATCGACCTGCTCTCGCTGTCGGCCCACAAACTCCACGGGCCCAAGGGTGTCGGGGCGCTCTACGTCCGCGAAGGGGTCGCGATCGAGCCGCTCGTCCATGGCGGCGGGCAAGAGCAAGGCCGCCGCTCGGCCACCGAGAACGTGGCGGGGATCGTGGGGCTGGGCGAGGCCGCTCGACTGGCCCAGGCCGCCATGTCCGACGAGGCCGTGCGGTTAGTGCGTCTGCGAGATCGAATTATTGACGCGATTTGCCGCGAGATCCCCAACGCGTACCTGTTGGGCGACCGCTACCAGCGTCTGCCGGGCCATGTCTGTCTCGGCCTGGCGGGCCAGGAAGCTGAGGCGATCAAATTGCTGCTAGCCCTCGACGAATTGGGCATCGCCATCGCCTCGGGGAGTGCCTGCAGCGCGAATCATGCGGGTCAGCCATCGCACGTCCTGGTGGCGATGGGACGCGACCCGGTCCATGCCCGCGGATCCTTACGGATTACGCTGGGACGATTCAACACCGAGGCCGAAGTGGACCGACTGCTGGAGGTTCTTCCTCGCGTGGCCGCAAGTCTTCGGCCCATGACTACTCGGACATTTGCATCGGCTTAGAAAGGAACCAAGCGTGAGCCAAGTTGAATTAAGCGATCTTCCCGGATTGGACTGCGGGCTGTGCGGATACCGGACCTGCGAGGAAATGGTGGAACGCCTGAAGACGGAACCGAGTCTGATCAAGCGCTGCATCCATCTTTCGCAGAACCGCCACGACTCCAAGAAGCCGGCGTCGCCGGCCATGCCGCTGGCCCAGGTGGCCAGCCCGTCGGCCGGCTGCGGCTCGTGCGCCACCTGTAGCGGCAGCGTTCCAGCGGGCACGATGGTGAGCAACCCGGAGTTGACGTGGCGGGACAGCCTGGACCGTGAGTTTGACTTCTACCTCGAACACTTTCCCGAGGATCCGGGGCCGCGTGAGATCATCATTCCGCACAATCCGATGATCACGCGGGAACTGAACGTCCAGGTGGGCGATGTGCTCCTTGGCCGGCCGCTGGGCATGTCGTGCGGCTGCCCGATCACCCACTGCGGCGTGGCCGTGGAAGTGGACCACCGCACGGGCGTCATGACCTGGTGCGTGACCGGCCCGTTGCGCACGCGTCAGGAAGGCTTCAAGGACCTGGGCTACTACATCGCCGAGGGCTACGAAGGGATGGTCCACCAGGCCCGCTGCGAGATCAAGATCGGCATGCGGTACTACTTCCAGCCGCGCATGTGCATGCTCCAGTGGCGGCACAGCGGTCTGGTCAACTACATCAACCGGCTCCCAGACGGCCTGCAGATCCGCCTAGAAGGCCTGTGGATCGGATGAAATGCAGAATGCAGAATGCTGAATGCTGAGTGCTGAACCCTGAACCCGCCTCGGGCCTACGGGACAGACCTCTGGCCATCGGCCTCGCTCTTCGAGCGAAGCCGATGGCATCTTCATTTCGGGAGCGTTTCGAAGAACTGGCGGAGCTTGTCGTAATATTCCCCGGGCGGGAGGTCATTGTGGTTGCGGCGGGGCAGGGTGAAGAATTCCTTGGGCTGGTTGGCCGCCTCGAAGAGACGACGGCCACACGCGTAGGGGACGATCGTGTCGGCATCGCCGTGACTCTGCAAGAGAGGGCCCTGGTAGGCCGCGATCTTCTTGAGGGAGTTGAACTGCGTGTCCATCAGCAGCCGCGCCGGGAGCCAAGGATAGTGGTACGCGGCCACGTCGGGGAGCGAGGTGAAGGTGCTTTCGAGGACCAAGGCCCGCGCACCACCCTCGGCGGCCAGATCGACGGCCACCGCCCCGCCCAACGACTCCCCCATCACGACGACCTGTTTCTCCGAGATCCCCGCCCGCTTGGCCAGCCATGTCCGGGCGGCACGGGCGTCGGCCAGCACGCCTTTTTCCCCTGGAACGCCCTGACTGCGGCCGTAGCCCCGGTAGTCGAACACGAGGACGGAGACTCCGACCCGGTGATTCAGCGCGAAGAGCTTGTCCACACGGTCCGTCACGTTGCCCGCATTGCCGTGACAAAACAGCACAAATGCTCGGGGATTCGCGTGTGGCACGTACCAGCCGTGGAGCCGCGTGCCATCGGCCGCCTCGAACCAGGCATCCTCGAACTCCAAGCACCTGGGCTGCCAATCGCCCACCGGGTGGGGCACCGGAAAATAGATCATCGAGTCTTCGAAGAGCATCGCGCAGAGCACCACGATCAAAAAGGTTACAAGACTGGTCCGCCCGATCCGCCAAGTCAGGGAGAGCAAACGCGGGGCGCGACGGGGATCACTGGACGCGATTTCGCTTTCCTTCACGCTACCCCTCCTGGTGCCATGTCAGGGAAAAACGAAACGACCTCGTACTGCCATTGTTGCGGTACGAGGTCGTGGGAGCAATAGGGATTCCGGCCGCGTCTAGTTCTTGGTCGACTGGCGGAAGCCGTAGTTCGGGTTGCGGATGTCGAAATCGGCGTCGGTGAAGCCGTTGTTGATCTTGAGGTTCAAGTAGGTGTATTCCTCGATCAGCACCGGGGCGCCGCCTTTTTCCGCCGGCCAATCGTGGGCCTCGTAGCGGATCGGCACATTCAACTCGTCGTCGACGAAGATTCGCGCCACGTTGAAGAGGAAGTTGCGCCGCGGCACCGGGTGCATGACCTGGATGCAGGTGCAGCTGCGGCCGTTGATCTTCGCGCCCTGGTAGAAGTTCACCTCACACTCGCCATACTGGGAGTCCTTTTCGCCGACCTCGATCAGACGCCGCACGAGGTTCATCAGACCGATCTCGGTGATCGGGTAGCGGTTGCCCTTCATCGCCAAGGGGCTGGTCGGTTCCAGCGAGACGGTGCCGAACACCTTGCGCACGCCCGTGCCGTGGGCCTGCATCCTGCCGTCATTCTGGTTTTCGACCCAGACCACTTCCTGGCCGCGCACGCCGGCCGGATCGAGGAAGTAGATGTACACGCTCAGCGGCTTCTGCCGGACCTTGATGAACATGTACTCGGGGTCGTTCAACTTGCCGTTGACCCGTTCCCGCTTGACCATCGTGGCCGAGTAGTCCTGGATGTTCTGTTCGATATTCTTCAAGCCGGACTGCGCCCAGCGCAAGGCCGGCATCAGTGGATGCTCGTTGGGTTGCGGAGGACCGAGTTGAACGCGCGACGGCGGCTGGACCGAGGCGACCCGGTCGACCGTCACCGGGCTCACCGCCTGATTGGCCGGCGAGTCCTGAACCGCCTGAACCTGCCGGACTGGGTAGGAGCCGGCATTGGAAGGGTAGGGGGATTGCTGCCAGCCGCCGTAACCCTGGGCCATCACGGAGGAGACAAGACAGCCGCACCCCACCAGCGCCGGCAGCACGCCGTGACGCACTAACTTCCGGAAAACCATGTACTTCACTCCCTTATTGGACGCTCCTGATCAGGACCCCGGCCTCGGCCGTTCGGGTTCAATGCGGGAGATGAACCCTGCAGCCACGGCAGGCGGACAGCCGCTCTCACGAAACTCCGTTTTCGCTTGTACCGCCCGCTTCGTCGTTATCGTTGATTTTTTCGGACACAATTACATTGTTTCATTTTATCCGATAGCTTTATCTAATCTGCGCGATCATCCGAGGGGGGACGAGCCAAAGCCCCTGCACTTTACCCAATTTCCAACCCGCTGGGGAGGGC
>JBDKTH010000483.1:0-9305 GCA_039680305.1 Thermoguttaceae bacterium
AAGGTGGCCGACGCGGTCGGCAAAGTCGTCGACCCCTGTGTCGACGGCAACGGCCAAGGGAAGCCGGCCGTAGCCCCCACCAGTGCATAGGCGGCCGTTTATCTCCGACTCCCCGTCTCCCGTTTGCCGGGCGACGGGGAGTCGCTCCTGCGCGAACCGATCGTGTGCCGTCTCCGCAAGGGCAACGGATGCTCGTCCGATCGTCAATCGAGCAGTTCCAAGCGGAACGGCTCGTTCTGCGACTTGACTTCAGCGGTCAGCCCGCTGGTGCTCGGCGCAAGGTACTTCCGCGGGATCACCGGAATCGGTCCCAGAGGCTCGCTGCCGGCGGCCTTGGCACGTTCCGCGGCGGTCGGTTCCCGATAGCACCCAACGGTGACCTGATGTGTCCCCAGCGTGGCCCCATCGCCGTCGCGGTAGGTTGTGAGACGAAAGCGGCCGTCCTTCTGGATCTCGCCAACGGCTACCGGGCCGGCCGCCGACAGGAATGTCACCGAGCCCGACTCCAGCGGCTTTCCCCGATAGCGGACCGTGCCTTCGACGGGCACCACGGGAAGCCGATCGCTCCCACAGCCGGCAATTGACAGACAAAGCACGATCCCCACGCCCGCCCATACCACGAACCACTCACGGCGTCTGCACAGTTTCGCCACCATCGCAGCTCCCCAATGACTGGTAGGTTTCCATCTCGATCGTTTCCGAGAAGAACCGCACGCTCCCGTCGGCCAGCAAGAACGACGCGCCGCCCGGGTGATGGCTCCCCATCGGCAAGTAATGGAAGAGGACGTTGTGCGGGGTCCCGCGATTCACCTTCGCGTTGATCGGCCAGACCAGGGCCTTGACGCTCATATTGCCGCAGCTCGTGTCGCCGCCAAACATCCAGTCGCGCAGGTTGCTCGCCCATCGGTTGGTGCGCGAGTCATCCTTCTGCACGAATTCGCCGATGGCCAGCGTGTTGCTCAGGCCGTCGATCACGTCGCGCATCTTCCGCGCAAACCCCGTCCCGAAGATCCCGTTCATCGGCAGATCGCCGTAGGCGGTGCAAGGGGTGAAGCCGGGAACCTTCATGACCGGATAGGCCGTGCCGTTCTTGTCGGCCAACCGTCCGCCCACCCCTTGATAGGTGCACATCGCGCCCCGGAACCATTGGTCGACGCTGGGCGAGGCCTCGATCAACGCCTGGCCCGGGTAGCTGGGGCAGACATAGACGGCGATCAGCGTCTTCCCCCGTTCCGGGTCGCTGTAGGGCGGCAGGTTCAGGCTCAGCTTGTCAAACACGGTCCGCTGTTCCATGAACGGCAGCATGTGGGCAAACATCCCATGCTTGTTCTGCCACGCGCCGATCGGAAGATACTCCCGCGTCGTGTCGGCGTAATTGTGCAAGGCCAACCCCATTTGCTTGAGGTTGTTCGTACACTGCGCGCGGCGTGCAGCCTCTCGGGCCGCTTGGACCGCCGGCAGCAATAGGGCGATCAAAATGCCGATGATCGCGATCACCACCAGCAACTCGACCAGCGTAAAACCCCACCTCGATGGACGCGTCATAGATCCCAATCCTTTCACCGAACAAGGAGAAATGAGGCCAACCGGCTCATGGATCAGCGCGGCGTGCGGCCTCGTGAAGGCTCTGGATCTCCGCCTCGCCCAGCGCCGCGTTCCAGACGGCGATCTCGTCGAGTTGACCAATCCACGATGCCGAACCGCTGCTCCGCGTGCCGAAACGACTTGTTCCCCCGGCGTCGAACGCCCGCGCGACGGGCGCCATCGCGACCGCCTGTCCATCGACATACAACCGGGCGTCCGCGGCCAGATCGCCGTTGCGCACGACGACCGCGTGATGCCACCGGTCGTCGTTGTAGCGCTCAGCCGTCATGACCGTCTGATCGCGTGAGCCATCCAACGTGCTCACGCCCAATCGCCCCTCACTCATCACCACCTGGAAGTCGTGGACGTTGGCCGGGTGGGCCACGAAGAGCCGCGAGTCGGCCGCGGATTGCGAGGTTTTGAAGAACAGGGCGATCGTCAGCGTCGCGACGTCCAACGTCTGATCGGCCTCCTCGCGGTCCTGGAGCCAGATGCTGCCGACCTGCAACATGTCCGAGCCATCCTCTTCGCGCATCCCGGTGAACTGGGCCGCGCGATTGTCGGCACTCAGCCCGAGGAATCCGTCGCGTGGCCGCGGCCCGGCCATGCCGCTCAGCGGCACGCAGCGGGGAACCAGTTCCCGGCCGCCCCACAAGGCATCGTTCCTCGCGCCGGTCGGGGCAAGGTTCTTGGCGGCGGTCGGCATGCCACGGCTCGCCACCGGATGTTCCTCCAATCGCCAGAAGGCCCAGAGATGATCGCTTTGCGTGGTCAGGACCGTCTGGGTGTAGCCAGCCGGCCCGCGGGGCATCGTCCGCACGAAGGCGTCGACCTGGGGCACCATGCGCGTGAGCCGCTCCGTGGCCTGATCCACGCGCACCGCCTGCCCCGCGTCAACCCGCAGGATATCGCCGGCCCCCCGCCCGTCGACCATCAGCCGCGCCTCGACCCGGCCCTGGAAGACATGCGTCTCCGTGCGTCCCGAATCGTCCACGGCCAGCGCAAACTCCGTCCCCAGATCCACGACCGTCATCGTTGGGGTGTGGATGCTGAAGCCGTAGGCTTGCGCGCTCTTCACCTGGCCGACCAGCTTGCCACGCGTCAGGCGTCCGGTCCCGACACCTTCGGGCGTGAAGGTGGCCGGGCCCTCCAACAGCACTTCGGCCCCGGTCTTGAAGCGGAGCGTGGCAAAGCCGGACTTCAGGTCCAGGGTCCGCCCGGCAAGCAGGGGCACGGACGGCGATGGCGTCGGGCCCTCACCGCCCCACTGCGTCTCGCACTCGGCCGTCAGCCACGCCACCTCCCTTGGACCGCCCCAGAACCAGAGGCCGAGGGCCAGCACGCCGGCGATCAGTCCCGCCACCATGATCCACCGGTGAACCAGGTCCGGACGTCTCGGCTCCGTCGGCAACGTCTCTTCCACCGTGAAGAGCAACGGCGTGGGGGGCTCGAGCTTCGCTTGAACCGCTTCGCGAACCCGATCGCCACAGAGCAGGAAGTGCAACTCAACGTGCAACTGGCAGTATTGGCGGTAAAGACGCTGGGCCTCGCCGTCGCCGCGCAGCCAGCTCTCCAACTCGACCGTTTCCTCGGGCGTGAGACGTCCGTCACAGGCCGCATCGAACAGTTGGTGCAACCGTGGATGGAGACGAGGCTTGTCGCTCATGCCCCCTCCTCGGCGAGCCGGACGCGTCGCATGCAGTTCAGCAGGGTCAGGCGGATCCGTCCCAACGTGTTGGAGACACTCTGCGGCGAGCGGCCCAACTCACCGGCCATCTCGCTGAGCCGCTTGCGAAGCCCATAGCGGTGATCCAACAGGTTGAAGTCTTGAGTC
Organism: Thermoguttaceae bacterium; assembly: GCA_039680305.1. Taxonomy (GTDB): domain Bacteria; phylum Planctomycetota; class Planctomycetia; order Pirellulales; family Thermoguttaceae; genus JBDKTH01. Next base: position 3,419 of record JBDKTH010000483.1, read on the forward strand.
TTCAACTCCTTCAAGCAGTGCCGCAGCGCTGCCACGCGTGCGTCTTCGTCGCCCACCGGATCGAGATCGGGCTCCGCGCTCAGTTCCGCCAGAAACTCCTGGCTGAACTGCGTCCGACGCCGTCGTTGGCGCAGGCAGTTGGTCACCTCAAAATGCGCGATCCGCAGGGCCCATTGGAGGAATTGCGTGCCTTGTTCATACTCGTCGAACTTCCGCCACATGACCAGGCACGTCTGCTGGTAGAGATCCTCCGTGTCGTTGAAGTCGTGAACGAGACAGTAGATGTAGCCCATGATCCTGGACTGCGATCGGGCCAGGAGATCCACGAAGCATTCTCGTCGTTGCTGGAGATCGTTCATATCGGACAGCTTCGGGTGTGTGCGCAGTGTGACGTCGCTTGACAAAAGATAACGTCGCGACACGCCAGGATTACACGCGAAATCATCCGCTTTTTCCGGAAGACAAGGCGATCGCCCAAAACCAAAGGTGGCGACGTCCCCACCATCGTAGCCATTCGCAACCCACAATACAGCGGAGGAGCTGCGTCCCCCCTTTTCGCCGCCCGGGCGTAAGGAGCCGTCCAGCCCACCCTTTTCGATCTCGGTAAATCGACTTGCTAGTTGATCAGCCGTCGGGGCGGAAGCTATATTGACAATCACCACCGGAGTCCCTCTTCGGCTTTCCCCCCCGCACCTGCCCCCAGGAGACCTCACCATGCGTTTGTCTTGGTGCCTTGCCTTCGTTCTGGCCCTCGGTACGTCGAGCTTCGCCGCGGAAACGGCGAGGGAGGCGTTGGACCGCGGGCTGGTGGCGCGTCCGGTGGCCGAAGGCCGTGTCTATCTGGGCTGGCGGCTCCTGGCAACCGATCCCGCGTCGGTCGCGTTCAACGTCTATCGCCGCACGGGCGACGGCAAGGCCGTCAAACTCAGCGCCGAGCCGATCGCCAAGACCACCGATTTCGTCGACACGACCGCGGCTCAGGGGACCGAGCACGCCTGGTTCGTCGCGCCGGTCGTCAACGGCCAGGAAGGCTCGCGCTGCGGGGAAGTTCGGGCCACGCCCACGGCGAAAGATGCGAAGCCCTACGTCTCGATCCCCCTGAACGGCAAATACACCTTTCAGAAGGTCGGGATCGCCGATCTCGATGGCGACCAGAAGTACGACCTTGTGATCAAGCAGCCGCACGACAATATCGACCCTTATGAGAAGTATTGGAAGCCCAGCCCCGACACCTACAAGCTCGAAGCCTACGCCAATGATGGCCGGTTCTTGTGGCGCTATGATCTCGGCTGGGCGATCGAGCGGGGGATCTGGTATTCGCCCTACGTGGTCTACGACCTCGACGGCGACGGCAAGGCCGAAGTGGCCGTGAAGACCGGCGAAGGCGATCCCCGCGATAAGGACGGCCGCGTCAGTTCGAGCCAAGAGTACCTCACGATCCTCAATGGCCAGACCGGCAAGCCGATCGCAGAGACGAAGTGGCTGCCGCGAGAGGACTTTAACAGCTACAACCTCGCCTCGCGCAACCAGATCGGCGTTGCTTACCTCGATGGCAAGACGCCCTCGTTGATCGTCGCCCGCGGCACCTACAGCCTGATGATGGCGGTCGCCTACCAGTTCCGCGATGGCAAGCTCCAAGAGCAATGGAGGTGGGACAACCGCGACCTGCCCAAGCAGTGGAAAGGGCAGGGGGCCCACTGGATGCACGCCGCCGACGTCGACGCCGACGGCCGCGAAGAAGTGCTCCTCGGCTCCGTCGTGTTGGACGACAACGGCAAGGCCCTTTGGTGCACGGGCCTCGGCCATCCCGACCACTTCTATGTCGGCGATCTCGATCCCAGTCACCCGGGCTTGGAAATCTACTATGGCATCGAACGCCGGGGCGACAAGAACACGATGTGCATGGTCGACGCCAAGACCGGCGAGATCCTCTGGGGCCACCAGGAGCCGACCGTGCACATCCACCACGCGGGCCTCTGCTCCGACATCGACGCCAAGCATCCCGGCGCCGAGTGCTACAGCGGCGAGCGGGACTTCAAAGACAAACGCTGGCTGCGCGACTCGAAGGGCAATGTCCTTTCGACCAAGGATCTCGGCGGCCTGGCGCCCCGCGCCGTGTATTGGGACGCCGACCTTCAACGTGAACTGATCCTCGGCTCGCGGATTTGCGACTACGAAGGCGCCGAGCAACCGGTCCGGATCGAAGGTTCCCTGGTGGCCGTCGTCGATCTCCTCGGCGATTGGCGTGAGGAGATCATCACCAGCGTGGCCGGTGAACTGCGGATCTACGTGACGACGATCCCCGCCGCCGACCGCCGAGCGTGCCTGATGCAGGACCCGATCTATCGGGCCGACGTGATTCACGCCGCCATGGGCTACTACCAGGTCCCGATGACCAGCTACGACCTGCCGACCGGCCGACGCTAGCCATCGCCCGGTGCGGCAAAGAAGCGGGCTGCGGATGTACTCCGGGGCTTCGGAAAACACAATTTCCAAGTCCTGTTACGCGCAATAGCGAAAATAGCCATGAATCTCAAGACTTGTCTTTGCACGATCGCGGTATTGGCGACGGCTGGCGCGGGAATTCGAGGCGTCCAGGGCGCATCCTATACCTGGGATGGCGGCGGACCAGACAACCAATGGAGCACCGCCCAGAATTGGTCCGCCGATGTGGCGCCGGCCAACGATGGAACGGCAACCATCTATTTTGGTGGCACGACAAGACCCCAAGTCAATGTGAATGTCGATCAATCGATCCAGCAGCTTCTGTTCAATACGGGCGCAGGCCCGTTTACGCTGTCGGAGAATCCGATCGCGATCACTGGCTATACGCCCCCCGCATCCACCCCTCCTGCGGATCGAACGAACGGCCTTACGCAGAACTGTGCGTCCACCGTGACCATCAACAGTCCACTTGTTCTTGCGAACAGCCAGAACTTCTATGTCGCAAGTGGCAAACTCGTCTTGAATGGCACCCTGAATGTTAATGGCAAAGAGCTGAGGTTGGTGACGGTGGGCTCGGGTGTTCTGGAAATCAACTCCGAGCTTACGGGGAACGTCAGTGGCCAACTGGCGTTCAATGGCGGCGGCACGTCAACCGTTAATGTCGCCAGCACCTACAAGGGTAAGACCACGATCTTCAACAGCACGGTGGTTTTGAATACCGACGTGTACGCCACCAGTGGCGGGTTCGGCGATGGTTTGTCCGATCCAACCGTGAACCTGGGAGCAACTGTAGCGAACCTGCACCCCGTTTTGTTGATTAGCGGAGCCCACACATTTGCCCGCAATGTCCGCCTATTGGCAGCTGACGCTACCACCAACGCCAACACCTTCAAGATTGGCGGTTCTTCGGCGGATACGGCCACGTTCTCCGGCAGTGTCATCATGGGATATGACAATGGCAAAGCGAGGGCCCTGACGCTGACGGCCGCGGAGGGCGGCCGGTTTGTGGTCACCGGCAACCTGAAACGCGCCACAGGAGCCACCGGCAGCGAGGACAACGTCACCAAGGTCGGCAAGGGCACGGTGGTTTTGGCCGGCAGCACGAATGACTATCTCGGCACAACCACCGTCAGCGAGGGTAGTCTGCTCGTCAACGGTACCCTCACGAGCGGCGGCGGAGCCGTCAGCATTGCAGGGAACGCGACTCTCGGCGGTACCGGAACGATCCATCGCGCAGTCACATTGCTTGATAACGCGACACTGGCACCAGGCGACAACGGCGTGGGCGAGTTGACCGTCGATTCCCTGACCCTTTCCAGCGGATCGTTGATCAACGTGGATTTCAGCGGCAGCAGTTCCGATACGGTGGTGGTCGACGGCAACCTCGTTCTGGATGGCGTCTTGAACATCACGGCCGCCGACACGATCACCCCCGGCACCTATACCCTGTTCACCTACACGGGCACCTTGACCGACAACGGCCTGAGGTTCGGGACCGCTCCGGCAGGCGCCACCTATACCATTGATGCGTCAACTCCGGGCCAAGTCAATTTGGCTGTCGTCCCTGAACCGGCCACGGCGGCGATGATGCTTGGCGGCACAGTGGCAATGACTCTCCTGCTGCGGAAACGACGAAAGCAGTAATCCGGGACAGCGTCGGTCAACGCGCGAACAATGATCTCAGGCGACCAGGGCCGCGTCAAAAGGTGATTGCGGAGTTTCTTCTTGCACCCCAAGCCCCGCCAGCTATACTATAGGCCGCGTCGCCCCCGAGAGTGGGGCGAATCGGTTTGCGATAGAAGATGACCGTTGGGGTGAATCCATGGCCACCGTTGACCAGGAGTCCCGGAGATTCACGTCGAGTCGGATCGCGATAGCGATCACGATCCTGCTCGTGTTCGGCCCCACAGCACGGGCGGCGACCTACACCTGGGACGGCGGCCCGACTGGCGGCAGTCAGCTTTGGAGCACCGAGGCCAATTGGGCCCCCGATGGGGCACCCGTGAGTTCCAGCACGACGACGATCGTCTTTGCGGGAACGAATAATCCAGGGACATTGGGGAGCCGGCTGAACCAGGATCTGGCCACGCCCTTCTCGCTCAACAGCCTCCTATTTGCCGATACGGCCAGCACGTCGTACTACCTCGACGGAAGCCCCCTGCAATTCGAAGCCAATGGCAGCGTGCAGCCCTCGTTAATTCAATCAGGGATGCAGAACAAGCGGATCTTCAATCCGCTCCAACTGCCCGCAGGCGTCACGCTGACGGTGACCGGCAATGTGGATACTATCGAGCTTGCGGGAGCCCTCAGCGGTACTGGCTCGCTCATCAAGAACGGCGTCGGAACGCTTCTGCTGAGCGGTGCCAACGCGGGCTACACCGGATTGACCACCGTGAGCGCCGGCTCCCTGACCGTCTCCCACCCCGATGCCCTGGGCGCCAGCGGTTCCACGCAAGGGACCGTCGTCGCCAATGCGGCCCGCGTGCAGGTTCAAGGCGGGATCACCGTTGCCGAGCCGATTTCGATCACCGGCCACGGCTCCGACGGCTATTCCGGCGTCCTGAAAAGCACCAGCGGCACGAATACCTGGAGCGGCCGGATTACAGTGAACGGCTACAGCCGGATCTCCATCGGCCACAGCGGCGTCTTCAATCTGACCGGCGGAATTACCGGTGGTGGGATACCCTCGTTCTGCGGCTGGAGCGGCGGAACGATCAACGTAAGCAACCAGTCGATCAACGTGGGCACCAACGGACTGATCGTCTGCGACAAGACTACGCTCTTGCTGAGCACTGCGGGGAACACCTGGGGCGATACGGCGATCTCGTACCAAGGCGTCCTCAAGCTTGGCGCCGACGATGCAGTCCCGGTAACGTCCGTGGTGAAGATGGGCAGTGCCAGTAACGCCACGAGCACCGTCGACTTGAACGGCCACCGCCAGACGATCGCCGGCTTGCAGAGCATCGAGGGCCCGGCGGGATCGAACGTCAAGCAGATCCTCAACAGTAGTAGCGACACCGCGGTGCTTACCGTCAATTCCTCCAGTTCCTACGCGTTCGCCGGATCGCTCGGCGCTACAGGCCAGGACAACATCGCTCTCATCAAAAAAGGCACCGGCCTGCAAACGCTCTCCGGCGCAAATGCCTACACCGGCACGACCGAAGTTCAGCAGGGCAGCCTCAACATCCAGAACGCCTCGGCCCTGGGAACCACCGCCGCCGGCACGAGCGTCGCCAACGGTGCTCAGCTGGAGGTACAAGGCGCGATCACCGTGGCCGAACCGCTGACGCTCAACGGAGGCGGAGGCACCACCGCCAGCCCTTGGTCCGGCGCCCTGCGGAGCATCGACAACGGCAACACCTGGAGCGGCCCGATCTCCTTGGCCACCAACAGCTCCAGCCGGATTGGCATCGTCAACAACGGCGTCTTCAATCTCACCGGA
>JBDKTH010000525.1:0-4988 GCA_039680305.1 Thermoguttaceae bacterium
TCCCGGGGATGGTCAAAGTTCCATTCGATCGTTTCGGCGCCGTGCGCCGTCCCGAGAAGCCCGAAGAATATCCAGCCGAACAGCCACCATGTTTGCCGCAGGTTCATCGTTAGCTCCCATCGTTCAATCCGTTGCCACCCCGGACGCCATGACCACTTGGTTTAGCCCTGGCACTCGTGCCGGGCGCGAAGCACACACACAGCATCAACCGTAGCCCGGCACAAGTGCCGGGACTAAACGGTTGGATTTGTGTTCCCGGTTCCGCTGATCTTACTTGGCCGGCCTGCTGGCCTAGGCCGCCTCGGCTTGCGAGGCCAGATCGTAGCTGAGCATCGGCGGGGCGTAGTAGCCCATGAAGGCGATCGCCACATCGGTGCGGTAGATCGGGTCCTGCATCAGCGTTACGCGGCGATCCTTGGCCGGAATCGTCGTCGTGTAGATCCGCAGCTCGCCCGGCGTGCTGGTAATCAATTCTTCACGCCAGTCGCCCAACACGTCGGCGATCGCCACCACGCGGCCGACGAGCTTCGTCGGATGGGCGGCCTTGCCGCCGAAATCGACGATCTTGTTGCCACGCACCAGTTCGCGCTGAGGATCGGCGTCCCAGTGGACCGGCACCGACATCGTCCCGTCCCGCTTGTCGGCGATCAGCTTGCCTTGGGCGCTGAACAGCCAGGCCTTGCGGGACTTCCGGTCTTGGTCGAGGTCGACGGCAGCGCACTCGGAGCCGGGATGGCTTGGGTCGATGTCGGCGCACATCCCATCGGTGCCCACGTGATTGGTCGGCTCCTGGAGGGCCCAGAGGACCTTGCCGGTATTGGCCTCGACCAGGCACAGACCGCTGTCCTTGTGCGGCACCTCGATGCCGTAGAAGATCTCCAAGCCGGGGTGCTTGGGATCAATGTCGCCGACATAGCAGAAGTCGGGGTGGCCGAAGCCGGTGGTCCAGAGCCCGTTGCCATTATCGTCGACGACGCACGAGCCGACGATCACCTCGTCGCGTCCGTCGCCGTCGATGTCGGCCGCGTGCATGATGTGGGCGCCCTGGCTGTTGTAACGCCCGCGCCCGGCCTCCTCGCGGCTGTCCCAGGTCCAGAGCTTTTCGAGCTTCTTGTTGTGGAACTGGTAGGCCACCAGGCGGATCGTCGTGTAGGTGCCGCGATTGACGATGAGGCAAGGGGTCTTGCCGTCGAGGTAAGCGATGCAGATCTGGTTGCGGCTGGAGAGGTTGTAGTTGTACTTTTCCCCGGGGGTCTCGCGCGAGAGCCAGGCATCGCGGGCCACTTCGTCGCCGGTGACGCCGTCGAGGATCGAAACCCATTCCGGTCCGGTCTCCACGCGTCCGTCCGCGCCGCGCGGATCGCCATCGCCCGCCTTGACGGCCACTTCCGCCCGGCCGTCGCCGTCGAGGTCATGGACGATCATCGGCGAATACCAGATCCCCCGCTCGATCGCCCAGCCCAGATCCTTGCGCCATAGGCGCCGGCCGTCGGCGGAAATGGCGTCGAGCTTGTAGGTGTCGGGACTCGGCGTCCAATACTTGACCCAGGGGTCGATATTGTCCTGGGGCGTTTTGAGGACGTAGTCATAGCGTCCGTCGCCGTCGAGATCGCCGACCCCAACCTTCTGAACCGTCTCGCCCTTATCGAGTTTGAACACCACGCAGCCCGGGGCATCGGCCGAACCGGTCACGCGGACCGGCTTCGACGCCGCCTGCTCCGCGCCATTGACCACCGCGCGGACCATGTATTGGCAGTCGCCTTCGGCCGGCGCGGCCTTGTCGAGAAAATCGGTCGTCGCCACCAGCGGCTCGGCGTTGAGCTTCTCGGCCGGCTTGCCGGCGACCGAGCGGTAGACGTTGAAGCCGACGGCGGCCGGATCGGAGTCCAACAGACGCCAACTGAGATAGACGCTCCCCTTATCGGCCGGCGTGGCGATCAGGCCCCGATCGAGCGTTTCGCGAACGCGCGTGCGAGCGAAGCCTTCGACCTTCGACTTGTCGACGCGTGGCAGGGTGGGCGTGAAGCGGAGGTAGTCGTAGTAGGAGGTCCCCAGGCTCCCCTCGTTGGCATATCGGTCGTCGACCCACAGGTCGAAGGTGCCGTCGGTAATGTCAGCGATGCCGACCTGATTGTCGCCGCCGGCCTTCTTCTCCCAAGTCTTGCCATCGCGGGAAATGGCCAAGGTCCGGCCCATGCCGCCGAGTTCGACGATGTAGCGTCCCTTGGGGATGCCGGTGATGTGCGTGTGCAGCGGCGGGGCGCCTTCCTCAGGCGTGGCCCGGTCCTGCTTGATCATCGGCGACTGGAGCACCACGCCGCCCGACCACTTCCTGGCGGCATCCGAGTCGGTGCTCCAGAGGTTCCAGTGATCGGCCGACGTTTTGTTGACCTTCCACGCGCTCTTGGGGGTCGTATAGTCCTCGGCCTCGTAGACCAGGGGCTTGAAGTTGGCGGGAATCTGGGCCCAAAGGGCCGGTGTCCAGAGCATTCCGCCAAGCGCCATCAACAGCAGATGCAGCTTTCGCATGACTACCTCATGGTGTTCCAATGTTGTTTTTCGACAGGTCCTGCGTGTCCGATCCCCCCCACTATACCCTCGCTACCGCCCCAAGGAAACGCCGGGTCGGAAAAGACCATGTCAATATTCTTTTGCGTTTTTCTCGCGGGCGAAGAATAATAGAGGGGGCGTCTTCCCTGGGGCGACGACTGCGAAGTAAACCGCCATGCTTCTGAAACTCTCAGCTTTTCCTCATGGTCTCCTGATCGGTGTCGCGGTGTTGGCCCTGACGTCGATGGCCGAAGCTCAACGGCGCGACGACGGCCGAGCCCGCGAGATCCAACAGCACGAACAGCGCATTCGGCAAGCCCAGCAGCGGTTGGAAGCCCTGCAGCGGGAGGAATCGTCGCTTCGCAAGGAGGTTGAGCATCTCGACAAGCATTTGCCCAAGGTCCGCGACCAGGTCAAGACCGACCGCGAAGAGCTTCACCAGACGGAAGCGGAGCATCGCAAGACCAAGGATGCGGCCCAGGCCGCCAAGGACGCGGTGAGATCGCAGGCCAAGCAGTTGGACGAGTTGGAAGCGAAGATCGAGGCGGCCCAGCCGGTCGGATCCGCGTATGCCAAGGCCAAGGCGGCCAGCGAGGCAACCAAGACGGCCTACCAGAAGGCGGTCGACGAGGCGGAAGAATCGCTAGAGTACAAGGCCGCGTATCAGGAGGCGATGGCCTCGGAGAACAAGGCAACGCTTCTGCCCGCCGTGCGCAAGAAGTGGCTCGATGAGAAGCCGGCGGTGGTCGAATCGCGGCAAAAGATGCTGGCGGCCAAAGAGGCGTACGAGAACCTGCGCGAGCCACTACTGGCGAAGAATCCGGAGTGGATCAAGGCCTCCGAGGCGTGCAAGAAGGCCAAGGACGACGAGCAGGAGGCCTCCCGACGCGAAGACCAGTTGGCCGGCAAGTGTGCCTCGGGCAAAAAGTCGTTGGCCCGGCAGGAAGCCGAAGTCAAGAAGATGGAGGCGACCTTGGAGCGGGCCCGCAACTCCGTCCGACAGCTTCCCGGCCACATCGAGACGCTGCGCCGCCAGATCGACAACGAACGCCGCACGATCAACCGCCTGCGGTAACGCAAGTCCTGATATCTCAACGATGTCCGGTCTGTCTTTTCGGGAACATGCCGACCCACGGCTACGCCGTGGGACAGCATGCCACCCACCCGCCCCGAACCCAACGAATCGCACCCCGACTAACCGCCTGCGGCCCGCAATCGCTTCAGCCCCTCGGGACAGAGTTCCAGCAGCGGGCACTCCTCGCACTTCGGATTCCTCGCCGTGCAGAGGGTTCGGCCGTGGCGAATCAGTTGGAGATGGAATTCCAGCACCAGATCGGCCGGCACCAGTCGGGCCAGTTCGTCGTGCGCCTTCACCGCATCGACGCGCGGGCCGATCAGCCCGAGCCGCTGACTCACGCGAAACACGTGCGTGTCGACCGGCAAAACCGGCTTGCGGCAGGCGAACAGGAGCACGCAAGCCACGGTCTTCGGCCCGACGCCGGGAAATTGGCCGAGATACTCCACGGCCTCGGGCGTCGGCAACTCGTGCAGGAACTCCAGCGATAGCTCGCCGCGCTCCGCGTGGATCTTCTCGAGAACCGCCTTGATCCGCGGGGCCTTGATGTTCGAGAGCCCTGCCTTGCGGATGGCCTTGACGATCCGTGCCGCCGGCGCGCGGCGCACCGCCTCCCAGTCGGGGAAGCGACGGCGGAGTTCGTCAAAGGCTGCCCCGCTGTTTGTGTCCGACGTGTTCTGCGACAGGATCGTCGCCACCAACTCATCCAGCACCGGCCACTGCTCGGGCGTCTCCACCGGCCCATAGTACTTGCGCAGCCGTCGGCAGATTGTCCCCACTTTCTTGCGTGCGCGGTTCCGCTGGACCTGGTCGGTCATCGTGCCTGCATCTCACGTCGTCAACCGTGTGCCACTGCTTGCCGGGAGGGCAAGCAGTGGCACACCAATACCCCAGGAATTCTGCGGGTCTGCTACGGTTTGGTCAACTTCAGCAAGACCACGCCGTGCCGGTTGACCGTGGTTTTGAACGCGTCCTGGCCGGTGCCGAGGTCCTGCTGACGCCACAGGTCGCGGATCTTACGCGGCCCGTGGATTCCCAGGTCGGCCCATTTCAGGGTGAACGCCTCGGTCTCAAACCCGACGTTGAAGATCCCCACGGCCAGCGAGCCGTCTTCCAGCGGCTTGCCCCAGACCTCCATCGGGCCATACTTGGCCAGACGCTGGGCCTGCACGCAAAGCGGATCCTGGTTGACCTCCAACACCTCATCGTTTGTAAGCAGGTTCAAGGTGAAGTCGTCCAACTGGTCGACCGGGGCGCCGATCAACAGCGGCGACGCCCAGAGGCACCACAGGCTCACGTGGGTGTACTGCTCGTTGGGCGTCAGGAAGGTCGGACGCAGCTTGCCCCAACCGACCTGGCCGAC
>JBDKTH010001072.1:0-10493 GCA_039680305.1 Thermoguttaceae bacterium
GGGAAGAGTTCCGCCAACCGCTCGGCCATCAGCCCATACTGTTCCTCCCGCCGCTTCTGCACCTCCGGATCGGGCACCACCCGGACCAGGTAGGTGATCGGACGGAAACCCAAATCATCGAACCAGAAGGTGATATGCGTGGCCCCCTGGCCCTTGCCGATGATGGACACCTCACGCGGCGTGAACTGGACGACGTCGCAGATCGACGGGTCGACGACGGCCGTGCGGTAGATGTCGACGCGGGTCCGCAACAGCTTGCTGCGGCGGAGCATCACGGTCATCTCGCCCGATTCTTCGATCACCTCGAACGGCCCGACCATGCCGCCGTCGGCCACGAGCGGCGCCGGGCCACGGGGCGCCGGCGGCGGAGCCATGGGACCAACGACCTTCGGCTTCGGGGCAGCCGGGGTGGGCTGAATCGAGGGCGTGACTCTCGGCGCTGGCGGATTGGTCGGCACTGCAGCCGGAGCCTGAGCCTGCGTAGTGACGCTAGACGACCTGCGTTGGGCCATGTTCACCACGCCGTCTTGCTGCAATCGAGCCACCGATGGGGCCGACTGCGGCTTGGGGGCCGGCGGAGCGATCGTCACCTCCTTGCGTGTCACCGTCCAGTCGTTCTCTTCCTCTTCGCTCGGGCCCGGCAAGCTTGACGCTTCGGTCGGCTCGGTTCGTAGAGTATTCGTCGTGGAGGTGAGAGCGGGCTTCTCAGGCGGCGTAGCCTCAATCGCCGTTCCGGGCGATCCCGAGCGGACGGCGATACTGGGCGGTGGACTGACCTGTCGCGGTGGCCCCATCGAAATTGTCATCCGCGAGGACGGCATCGAAGGGTGAGCCTCGGGTATCGACAACGAAACCGGCTGGGCGACCGTCTTTCGCGTCTCACCAATCGGCGCCCACGGAGTCGGCGGCGGGGTGAGACGGGTCACGGGATAAGCCTCGGCAGGCAACGGCCCTTGCGGAGCACTCACCGTCCGACGCGCCGTTTCCGGACGCCGATCCGGGGAGACCTTCGGTGCAAGCAGAACCGGCGGCGGGGAGTCGGAGCTCACCCACACCTCGCCGTGGGCCGGCTCAGCTACGCTCAGTGTCACCTGGCTGGCCGAGCGATCCATCGTTGAGGACGCTATGTCTGCCGTCCGGACATTGGCCATCGGACTGGTGGTCAGCCACAAGGCCAAGGTGATGCCCAAGGCAAGCTGTCGTACTGTACGGCGCCGGTGCGGGATCCGGCTTCCGCGACAGGTAGCTGTCAATTGAGCCATACGTCAATCCCCCAGTACGTCTCAATCCCTCGGCGCGGCTGGGTCAAACCGCTTCAGGGTCGAGCCGTCACGATACGTCTGTCTTCTCCTGATGATTGTCACGGTCGTGACAATGGCCGCCGTTATGGAACGGTAAATTAGGGGCCTGTGAGTCGTATCGGGGTTGCCTGGAAATACTGTTAAGCCAAATGCGCCGCCTGATCGGATTCTCAAGGAAGTGATTCACGTACGAACGGTAAGGGAAGACGGGTAAATTCGGTGTTTGACGATTGAGCCGATAAATCAGGCAATTCTCCTCACCCTCGCGTGGGCTTGGCCAACGAAAACGGGGTCTGGAAACTCCTGATGTTTCCAGACCCCGCGTGGTCGAAGCGGTGATCGACCTAGAAGCTGTTTCAAAACCGGACAAACGGCGACACAGGGGCGGCTGAAAACCGGTTTTGAAACAGCCTCTTATTCAGAACGCCAACCCACAGGGGTGTGGCTCAGCGCTGACGGTCATACTGGTCGATGACGGGCATGGACGGCATCTGCAAGTAACTAGCCTGATTGACCCGACCGAGCTTGGCCGGGGCCTTCGCGGGCGTCGCAGGTGGCGGAACCATGTCGGGCGGCAGATTCAACGGTGGGAAACGGTACGGGCTGGCATAGGCGGTCATCGTCTGTTGGCTGTACATTCCCGGCCAGAAATAGGTGTATTGGGGCGGCACGGGATACTTGTAGCTCCCCTTGCAGCCACAGTTGAAGCAGCCAAACGAGGCCCGATAGGCCTTGAGCCGCCCACAGACCGAGCAACGGTCGGCACAACCACAGTCGTTGCAGCCGCAACCGTTACAGCCACAGGTGCAGGCCTCGCCTCCGGCCGGTCCCGGTGCAACAGGGCCCTCTTGTGCCTTCAGGAAGCCCGCACTCAGGCCGATGATGGTCATCACTCCCAGAATGCCGAGAACCCTTCGCATTTTCTCCTCCTTGACGCCTGAGTGCTCTGCCTCAATGGCCGCACCCACCTGGTGCGTAGGCTTTCAACCATCATCATCGGCTAGCTCGGCAGAAAACTCCCAACAAGAAAAGCGTGACTGGCTGGTAAAACCGAATCTACGATCAGGGGGAGAGAAGCTAGGGGGCTTTTGACGAGCCCCCGGATCGATCAAGAGACTCAGAGCCGGGCCGTGTCGGCCCGAGATCGGGGCGACACGCCCCGGCTCTGAAGGGGCGCTTGCCTGTTGAGGTCGAGCCTACAGCAGACTCTCCAGCAACAGCCGCATCTTGCGCATTTCGGCGTTCTGATCGACATCGGGCATGGGAGGCATGTCGACGCAGAAGGCCCGGTTGTAGTTGAACTTGTTCAACTGGGTCACCAGCCGGCCATACTCCACCTCCCCCTGGCCGATGCGGACCTGGAACTTGTCCTTGCTCGTGTCCCGCAGTCGCACGTGGACGACGTACTTCAGCAGTTGTTCGTAGTTGCCACCGCGATGAGGGCCGCAGATGTAGTGGCTCGGATCGAGCGTGATTCCCAACCCTTTGACGTTGTCGCAGAGGACCACCGCTGTATCAGGGTCCTGCGTCATGCGGCCCGCCTCGGTCAGCAGCCCGACGACCACGCCTTCGGCGGCGGCGATCGCCACCAATTGCCGGAGTCGCTCGACTTCGGCATTGAATGGGGTTCCCAGTTCGGCCGCACGCACGGTGATCGCCACCACCTTAGTGGCCTTGGCGAGCTTGCAGCAGGCGGCAAACTGCTGGTAATACAGGGGTTCCGGCGCGTCGAGGTCGACGCTGTAGGCGACCGGGGTCATGCGGTGGGTCTGGCGACAGATCTGCACGACTCGTTCCCGGTCGGCGAGCACCTCGGACGGTTTGATGTGCCCCCCGGATTCGTGGATCAGGATCTCCACATAGGTGTATTCAAGGTCCGTCAACCGCTGCAAGGCGGTACTGAGGGGGAGATTCGCAAAACAATTGGTTGAAGCGGCAACAAACACTCCGCAACTCCTTTTCTGACTCATCCGCGTCGTTGATCAACGACAATCCCGGGCGGTACTTTACCGTTTCAGCCCCCTTGGAGGCAACACCAAGCCGTTTCGGCGTTGCTCTCCGGGCAACCTAGACTACAATAGCGGGAATCTGTCGATCCGCCTAACCATTGACGACCAAAGGAGTTGCTATGACCTCTCAATTCAATCCCGAGGGAGATCCCTCGTCGCTGGCTCCTGTGGAAATCGTCACGCGTCGACCGCCCCCCCCGCCACGCAGGAGATCGGCCGTCGGTCTGGTGCTGATGCTTCTCCTCGTGCTGGCTTTGGGCGGGTCCATGTTGTTGAACTTCACCCTCCTCGTAGGAGGGGCTCTCGATTCCGGCCGAGAGGTCAAGGAGAAGTTCTACTCCCACGCCCGGACCGGCACGCAGAAAGTCGCCATCCTTAGCGTTGAAGGGATGATTCTCGATGGCGAGGGGTTTGTCAAGCGGCAGATCGATCGGGCGATCAAGGACGACAGCGTAAAGGCCGTGGTCCTGCGGGTCGACTCGCCCGGCGGAAGCGTCAATGCGGCCGACTATCTCTACCACCACCTGCGCAAGCTGGGCGAGGACTCGAAGAAGCCGATCGTGGTCAGCATGGGCGGGGTGGCGGCCAGCGGGGGCTACTATTGCGCAATGGCCGTCGGCGCCACGCCCGACACGATCTTCGCCGAGCCGACCACGTGGACCGGTTCGATCGGCGTGATCATCCCGCACTACAATGTGGTCGCGCTGATGAAGCAGTGGGGCGTCAAGGACGACTCGATCGTCAGCCACCCGCTCAAAGACGCCCTGAGCATTACCCGCGAGATGAGCGAAAGCGAACGGCAACTTGTCCAGGCATTGGTCGACGATGCGTTCGGGCGGTTCAAAGACGTGGTGAAGTACGGGCGGCCCAAGTTCCAGAAGGATACGACCGCCCTGGACAAGTTGGCGACCGGCCAGGTGTTCACCGCCAACCAGGCGAAAGAGGCCGGTCTGGTCGACAAGATCGGCTACGTGGAAGAGGCCATCGACCGGGCGATCGAACTGGCACGCCTCGACAAAGCGGACGTGCGCGTGGTGAAGTATGAGCCGGAGCCAAGCCTGAGCAACATCCTGTTTGGCGCCCAGTCGCAGAGTCCACGGTGGGATCTGGCACGCGGCATGGATCTGGCCCAACTGCTCAGCGTGACCTCGCCCCGGGCCTACTACCTCTGCTCCTGGATCCCGTCGCTGGTTCAGCCGGCCAAGCCGTAGGGCGATCGGCACTCAGAGCCGGGGCGTGTCGGCCCGAGAACGGGGCGGCGCGCCCCGGCTCTGACGGGGCGGCTGGCCTCCGGCTTTTTTCCACCAGGGCCGTTGCGGCTTGACGCCGCCGGCGGCAGGCTTTGGCCCGGCCGGCCGGTTCGGCGGCCCGGTTTCGGCTATTTTTGAACGCAGGTAGAACGCCCAGAGTTCCCGCTGCAGTTCCTCCGGCGGGAGAGTCAGTAGCCAGTCGCGATACCCCGGGTTCAGCTTGCGTTCGAGGACATCGGCCAACTCCTGCTCGCTCACCTCGCTCGGCAACCGGGCAACGTACTGACTGGGGACGTAGTACAGGAGCGTCAGCCGTAGCCAAATGGCGACGATCCGCTGTCGCTCGGGCCCCGATAGGGCCTGGAGTTGCTGGCGGGTGGCCGGCGAAAGCCGCGTGACAAGGTCGGCCGCTTCGGCCGCGGTGAGGGCCGGCAACTTGCCCGGCTTCGTCATCTGGCCGAGAAGCCAAACCAGCGCCAGCGTCTCGCGGCGGCGTTCGGGCTCCTTGTGCCCGGCAAGCTGTTGGCGGAGTTCCTCGCGCTGCGAGACGGGCAGTTCGTCGAGCAGACGCGATTCGTTGGCCGTCATGTACGGCTCCACCCAGTGGAGCACGCCATCCAAGTCCTCCTGGCTCAGCCGCTTGCCGGCCCGGGGAAACGGCTCCTGGAGCAACCGTTTGAGCCGTTCGGCGCGGGCCTGCTCGGGGCTTTCGGGACGTTTCCAATCCTTGCGGGCTTGCTCCTGCTTGAGTCGCTTGATCCGTTCGATGCGTTCCCGCGGCGGCAACTCCATCAGTTCGGCCTTCTGGAACGGCTTGAGCGTCTTGAGCCAGGCGTGATAGCCCTCCATCACGCGGCGGAGTTCCGCGGCCTGCGGGTCCTGTTCGATCTGCTGGTGGAGCCTGCGCAGCCGCTCCTGCTGGTCGGCGGTCATGGCCTGGTAACTTTCCAGACGGCGCATGAGCCGCTCCTTGGATGCATGATCCAAGCCCTCAATCCGGGCGCGTTGCTCGTCGAGCGACTCCTCGGCGTGGACGGCAGGTCTGGTGGACCAGAGCAGTCCGGTCACGCCGAGCATCAGCAGCACGGCGAAGCGAGCCACGCCGGCCATGTGGCGGCAAGCCGTCGGGGCCCCCGGCCCCCGGTCCATGAACCCCTGCTCATGCTCCATCGCCATCCTCCTTGGGAAACAACTTCTCGTCGCGGAGGAGTCGGAGGAATTCGATGTCGTCGATCTGGCGGTATTGATCGAGGTTTTCGATCACCGGCAGGTCGCGGAACAATTGCTCCTTGGGGTCGGGCCAGAGCCAGAGAGCGGTGAAGAAACCGGCCAGGCCAGCCGCCAGCAGACCGGCCGTGCCGACCAGCCACCGCTGCACACGTCGCCGGGCAGTCCCGTGCTGCAGGGTTTTGAGTTCGCCGGAGGCCGCCACCGCCACCATCTCCAAGGTGCTGTGGGTGAACTCCTCGTCGACCTCGACGCGGTGCAGCTCGTCGAGCGCATCCCACGCCCGCTCCAATTGCTGGAGCGTGCCGCGGACCTTAGGGTCGGTCGCCAACAACTGTTCGATGCGGCGACTCGACTCCTCGTCCAGCTCATGATCGAGATAGGCCACCAGCTCTTGTTCGAGCGACGGCTTCTCCTCGATCGGATTGGGGGGGGCAGGATCGGACGACATGGGCAATAGCTCTTTGGACCCGTCAGAAATAACTTGGAGAATTGACCTACTAGAAAGAGAGAATCCGCCGAGTCTTCGACGTTGGGCAATCTATGATCAACGGCGGATTCTCTCTTTCTGGTGGAAGACTCGTGGGTTTCTTCAGCGGTTTTCCGGAGAATTCTTCGGTCCGTCAATGAAGCAACTGCCGCCACACTGCGTGCAGGCTTCCCGCGTCTTCTCATGGCAGTTGCTTCATTGGTAGGTCGATTCTCCAAGTTATTTCTGGACGGGTCCTTTGCGATCTCGCTACGAGTTCTTCTCCGTCGGTCGGTTGCCGTGTTCCAGGTAGGGCTCGAGGATCTCCCGCAGGTTGACCCGGGCCCGCGACAACAGGGATTTGATGGCTTGCGTGGACATTTGCATCGCTTCGGCGATGTCGACGTAACTCATCTCTTCGAACTTGCTCAGCAGCACGGCCATGCGCTGGCGGTCGTTGAGCGACGCCAAGGCCGCCCGCACGATGTCGCGCATTTCGGCCTTGTCCAGCTGCCGCGTGGGCATCTGGCCGCTGGAGGCGGCGACGACCCGCGCCAGCGGATCGCCCCCCAACGGGCCGCTCTCGGCGGCCTCCAGGCTGACCTCCCGGCGGCGAAACCGGCTGCGCAGGGCGTTGGAGGCCACATTGTTGGCGATCGTGTACAGCCAGGTGGAAAACTTGGCCCCGGGGGTATAGCTCGTCCGGGCGCGATAGACCCGCAAGAACACCTCCTGGGCCAGGTCTTCCGCCTGGTCACGACTGTTCACCAGGTGCTCCAACACCGTGACCAGCCGGTCCTGGTAGCGCAGCATCAACTCTTCGAACGCGGCCGCGTTGCCATCGCGGACCTCGAGCATCAGACGCACATCAGGGTCCCGCAGCGCTTCTCGTTGGGCGGACGATTCGCTGACAGCCAACAGAGTATCCGTGGTGGATGCCAAGGGGATGCGGGGTTCTGCAAGGACGGTCTCGCAGAATCCTTCTACACCTCCAGTCTAAGCGAACCAAACCGCCCCTGCCAGTTGTCCGGCTGCTTTTGCGAGCCCCTGACTATGAAACCCCGCTCGGCCGCCCAGGTTTCTCCGATACAATCGTTCACACGCCCCCTCCGCCCGAGAGCGGGAGGATCAGGGGCTCGACGGCCGGGGGGAGTCGACGCAGAACCTGTAGGGAGCGCCTGGGGGCCCTGGCGGAGGAAAATGCCGAAGGCCGAAAGGTCAAATGTCGAAGGAATGACGAAACACGAATGGCCAAAGGGTACACGACGCCATCCCCTTCGGGCTTTGTCCTTTCGTCATTCCTTCGTCATTTGGCCTTTCGACATTCGGCCCTATTCGAATGCCGGCTGCGCTGCGTGACGGCATGCCACCCGACGAGCCGCGAGACTAGCGCCCCACGCCACGCATCCGCCGCAGAATATCCCAGTAGGCGCCCCGGGCGCCTTGGGCAATCGCGTCGACCAGCGGCTGATTCTGGTTGTAGTTGTAGTCGGCACACGGATCGTCCCCGGCGATGGCCTCCGGCGCATCATCGGCAGGCTCGAAGAAGCGGGGATCGCCGGCGATCAATTCGCGGACCAGCCGAGCCGGACGCGGGCCCAAGGTCGGGGCGACGTAGAAGGTCGGACGCAACAGGTCGATCGGGCCTTCGTAGCAGCGATGAATGCCCGCGTTCGTTTCCAGCGGCCCCTGGGCCGCCACGATCGCCGCGGCCGGGGTGTCGGGATACAGTCGGATGCCCAGTGCCGCGCCGGCACAGTCGGGATCGAGTTCCTTGAAGAAGCCGATCGACTCGGCGGCCGTCTCGGGCGTTTCACCGGGGCCTCCCAGGAGGAGGTCGGTCATCACGGCGATGCCGTTGGCCCGGCAAAGCCGGACGGCCGTCATCAAATCCTCACGTCGATGCGGCTGGCGATAGGTGGCCAACATCGCCACGCTGGCCGCATCGCTCGTGAAGTTGATCCCCACGCAGCCGGCACGCCGCATCGACTCGGCCAACGCCGCGTCGAACGGCACCGCGGCCAGATACGCGTACCATCGCACGCGCTCGCCCAGCCGGCGGCGAATCAACTCCTCGCAGACCGCTTGGGCGTGCTCGCCGGGCACGTTGAACTCGCTGTCGGCAAGGTGGAGCACGTCGATGCCTTGGGCCAGAAGCGTCTCGACTTCGTCGGCCACATCGGCCGGCTTTCGCCCGCGGAGCAACGTGCCCTTGGCCAGCGGATCCGCACAGTAGATGCACTGCCGGTTGCAGCCGCGCTTGGTCTCCAAGCCGATCTGTCCGCCACGGCGGAAGTAGGTGGGATTGTCGATCATGTCGCGACATGTCGGCACCGCCAACTCTTGCGGCCAGGAGGGCCGATTCACGCGAAGCGTGCCGTCCTGCCGCCACACGAGTCCGTCGACCCGCTCGAAGCGGCGACTCCCCTTCAACTCGGTGAGCAACGCGACAATCGCCGGTTCGCCATCGCCGCGGATGCCGAAATCGGCGCCGGTGAATTCGACGATCTGGCGGGCGAAGATCGAAAACCCGACGCCGCCGAGGACCAGCGGCGCATCGGTCAACGTGCGGAGCGTGCGCACCGTGGCGGCCAACTCGGGCACGAACCAGACGCTGCCGGGCCAGAAGCAGTCGTCGATGTTGCGGAACGAGAGGCCCACGAGATCCGGCTGCCGTCGGGCAAAGTAGGCGGCCATCGCGGCGGCCGGATCGTCGGCCAGGCAAAAGTCGATCAATTCGACCTCCGCGCCCGCTTGGCGAGCCGCTCCGGCGACGTAGTCCAGGCCGATCGGAGCGATCGGCGGCAGCATGCGATTGGTGTTGATCAGCGTCAGGAGCATGGGAACCTCGCTAAAAGGGCTTTCTTCCCCTATTCGGTCACTCGTTCTCGGTATCCCTGGCAAAACCGGCAAAGAATCCGGTTCTTCTCCGGCTTTCCCTACCATAGAGGGTTGCAAGTTTTGGGGGTTTCTCTACATTTTCAATGTTTTACTGCTGCTCTTCTTGAACCCCTGCTGGGCAAGCCTCCATGCGTTTAGTGATGATGGGCACGGGCCCATTTGCCGTGCCGACATTTCGCGGTCTCTACGAGACGCACCACACTGTGGCCGCCCTGGTGACCGGCCCGCTGCGGGGGCGTGGACCGCATTCGCCTGGCGCAACGCCGATGCGGGCGGTTGCCCTGGAGCATGGGACACCGATTTACGACCCCGAGGACAGCAACACGCCTGAGTCGCAGGCCCAATTGGCCAGCTTCGAGGCGGATCTGCTGATCGTTTGCGACTATGGCCAGATTCTCTCGGTGGGCACGCTGGCCACGGCCCGGTTGGGCGGGATCAACCTTCACGCCTCGCTGCTGCCCAAGTTCCGGGGTGCGGCGCCGATCAACTGGGCGTTGTACTTCGGCGAGAAAGAGACGGGGGTGAGCGTGATTCACATGACCCCTCAGATCGACGCCGGCCCGGTGATCGCCCAAGGCTCGACCCTGATTGACCCGGAGGAGACGGCCGTGGAACTGGAAGCCCGGCTGGCGGAGATCGGGGCCTGGCTGGTGCGTCGGGCGATCGACTCGCTAGAGGCGGGGATTCTGGAGGCCTTGCCCCAGGACCCGGCCCTGGCCTCGCGGGCCCCGCGTCTGAAAAAGACCGACGGCCTGGTCGACTGGAGCCGTCCGGCCGCGGCGATCAAGAACCAAGTCCGCGCGCTGGAGCCTTGGCCCAAGACCTACACCTTCTGGCACCGCTCGCATGGTGCCCCCGTGCGGCTCATCCTCGGGCCGGTGACCGTAGTCCCCTACACGGGCTCGGCCCTTCCCGGCACCATCCTCGAAGCAACGGGCGATCGTCTGGTGATCGCCACCGGCGAAGGAGCGGCGAAGCTGGAGAGCGTCCAGCCGGCCGGCAAACGGCTGATGGTAGCCGCGGAAATCCTTCGCGGCTACCATCTGCAAGCTGGCGAACGGCTGGGCCCAGAGGAGGGTAACGGGGAGGAAGGACGAAGGACGAAGGACTAAGGACTGCGGCACGCATCCGGGCCACGTCCTCTGCCGCTATCGCAACGGGCGATTGGAGGGCGTACAAGCAGTTTGTTGCGACGCATCCCCACCGCTTGAGGGAGAGAATTGTGGAAAGCCTCGAGTGGTGTGTTGCGTATTTTCGGGCGATGCACACCCCTGGCAAGTAGAAGAATCACAGCCAGTTACGCTTGAGGGACAAGCCGTAAGTTCTATAACACCAA
>JBDKTH010000901.1:0-2279 GCA_039680305.1 Thermoguttaceae bacterium
TCGAGATTCTTGGAAGAAAGGTAGGCGTAGGGCCATCCGTAGAACTCGCCCTCCTCGAGTCGCGCGAGATAGTCCGGCACCAGGTCGTCGCCCAATTCGTCCCGCTCGTTGACCGTGGCATAGAGCGCCCCGGTCTTGGGATGGAACGCCAACCCCACCGGGTTCCGCAGTCCGAACGCGAAGACCTTGCGATCGGAACCGTCGAGGTTCATCTGCAGTACCGAAGCTCGCGGCAATGGCTCGGGCGAGGCGTTGGACGCGGAGCCCACCGAGACGTAGAGCTTCGTTCCGTCCGGTGAGACGACGACGTTGCGAGTCCAGTGCTGATGGTACCCTTGTCCGGGCAGGGTGGCGACCCGTTCGGGCTTGCCGAGACGGTACTTCTTGCCCGCCTTGTCGGCGATCCGCTGGTAGGGATATCGCAAGACGGCATCCGTGTTGCCCAGGTAGAAGTGATCCTTGGTGAATGCCATCCCGAAGGGCAGGTTTGCTCCCAACGCTTTGTCGAGAAACACCGACTGGCGCTCGGCCACGCCGTCGCCATCCCGATCCTCAAGCAGGTGGATCTTCTCATTCCGCGAGGCAGCACAAAGCACCTCGCCGTCGGGCGAGAGCGCCAGCCAACGCGCGCTATCGACCGCGGCAAACCGGTTCACCCGAAACCCTGGCGGGACTCGCAGCACGGGGGACTTTGGCGGCGGAACTACCCGTGGCGGGTTCGTGGCACTCTGGGTCTGGTAGGGAGGCGGAAGATCGGCCAACTTGATGCGAATCGAACTGGGCTGGAGATGCTCGACGCGAATCTCTTCGGCTCCACACCTTATCTCGCCTGGACCTGGGCAACCGATGAGCACTACCAAGAGAATGAAAGCCGGCATAGGCAATTCCACACATGCACGAAGACGCATGATCAATCCTCCCGTTGGAAGCGATGCTACGCACGCACAACCATCCCATTGTACGGACTCGGCCAAGCCGTCGAAGTCGCACGCGAGCCTCGGCGCTTGCGACTGGCGCGAGGAGGAGTGCGGCGTCTGAGCCGAGACACTCACCTGCAAGCGCTGGCGTCAAGAGAATTTCGGGCATTCTATTGGGAGGAAACATTTGCATGGACTTTCGGAGGGCTTACAATAGGGGCAGTGGTGACTGCTTCGTTCCTTCGGCTCATGGGGGTGAGTCATGGTACGCGTTCTCCGCTTGCGCCTGCCCGAGTTGTCCGTCATCGGGCTTTTCCTCGCGTCGTTGGTGCTGATCGCCTGGACCGAGGCCTTTTCCCTTCGCCGGTCCTCGGTGCACTCGCCGCCGGTCGTCTCTCCGGCGCCGGCCCGCGAGACCGGCCGGGCCGATTTCTGCTGGGCCGCCCGGGATGCCAAAGCCTACGCGGCCCTGTGTCGCCAGGCGGAACAAGCCCCGGGCGACCTCTGGGAGATCCTTGCAGTCGAACCGCGAATCTGCTACGTCGCCGGCGCGAAGGTCGAGGTTCGCCGTCGCGGAGCCCGCTGGATCGAGGTCGAGATCCTCGATAGCCCGTTCGACGGCCAGCAAGGCCTGGTCGCCGTTGAGGACCTCCGTCTCAGTCCAACAGTCCACTAGGGACCTCCGCGGCAATTGCGACAGCCCACGCTGTCATTACTGAAGGATCTGCTCAGGGACGGGCTTGGGCATACTCCTTCAGATGATTATACTGGGGGCAATCTATCGTGGGGCCACCTGCGGCGGTTTGCCAGTCCGGTGATGGGGCAGGGCGGTCTTCTCTCCTGAGGCTTGCACCGGGATTCGACAACACGCAGGTGTCGCACATGACAAGGAAGCAACGGGCGGGATTTTACGGATTGCGCCACGCGGGACGGGCATGGGTTTCGGGGCTTTTCGGTTCACGGGCGTCACGGCGTCCCCAAGCTCCATCCGGGCCACGAGGCTTCCATCCTACGCTGGAACATCTCGAAAGCCGCCAGCTCCTCTCCGTCGCTCCGCTTCCCGCCGAGTTGGAAGAGCCATCGTGTCTTGTCGCCCCGACGGCCACCGCGATGGACATCGAGCCGTTCGAGCAAACCGCCGGCGAGATTCGCGGGACGGTCTGGAATGATCTGGACGGCGACGGCAGTTGGGGTACCGGGGAACCGGGACTGGCCAATCGGCAGTTCTACGTCGACCAGAACGCCAACGGGAAGTACGATCTCGACGAGCCGACGGCGACCACCGTCGCCGATGGCAGCTATGCGATCAGCGGACTGCCCAGCGGGGCCTACGTTGTCGCCGAAGTTCCTCAGGCCAACTGG
>JBDKTH010001382.1:0-5666 GCA_039680305.1 Thermoguttaceae bacterium
GAGGCCTGATCCTCCGCCTGGCTGGCATGCCAAAGGAGGGTGGCAGCCGTTGGAGCGATAGACGGATCGTCGCATGCCCGCCCTGGGGCATGCCGTTGTCCTTTGGATGGGATGTTCATCGGTGTCCAGACAGGATGTATTCAAACAGACACGAGACTACAATCAGACCGATGGCACACAGGCCATCTATCCTAGGGGATCCGTGTCAGGTTGACAACAGACCTATATGAAATGGCCATACAGATCCGCCTGATTTTCTCTCCCTAACTAGCCTGTTGATATCCCCTACACGACAGGGTTTGCCCAAGCTTCGCGAATCGGGCCTTGACCCATTCGGATCATACTGCTACCTTCCGAGGCTTTACTAGACGCATCTTAGCGGAGCGTTTGCCGTGGCGTACGACAGTATCGTTCTGGTCAAGCAGGTCCCGGATACGGCCAACATTACGGCCGAGGCGATGAAGGAAGATGGGACTGTCAACCGGGCAGCCCTGCCGGCGATCTTCAATCCCGAGGATCTCCACGCCCTGGAAGCGGCACTCCAGGTCCGCGACCAGTATGGCGGCACCGTGACGGTGGTCACCATGGGCCCGCCCAAGGCTGGCGACCTCCTTCGCGACTGCCTCTACCGGGGCGCCGATCGCGCCATTTTGATCACCGACCGCCGCGCGGCGGCCAGTGACACGTTGGCCACCAGCTATATTCTCGCCCAGGCGGTCAAGACCGTCGGGCGATTCGACTTCGTGTTCTGTGGACGTCAGGCCATCGACGGCGACACGGCCCAGGTGGGGCCGCAGTGTGCCGAGAAGCTCGGCGTCACCCAGGTCACCTACATGGATCAGTTCCTCGGGGCTGCCGACGGCATGGTCCGTCTGCGGCGCAATCTGGGCCGGGGCTGGGAGATCGTCGAAGCCAAGCTCCCCGTGCTGATCACCGTGATCGATACGGCCAACACCCCGCGTCCGCGGGCGGCCCGGCGCGTGATGCGCTACAAGCGGGCCCGGGTCCAGGCGGAACTGGCCGGCGAGGTCAAGGCGGCCATGCCCGAGGCGTCCGACGAGGCCGTGCAGGCCGAAGTGCTCCGCCGGACGGACGCGCTCAAGCAGGCCGGGCAGTTGATGGAGCAGTGGACCATGGACGACATCCATGCCGACCTCTCACGGTGCGGCCTGGCCGGCTCGCCCACGAAGGTCTTCAAGATCCAGGCGATCGTGCTCACGAAGTCAGGATACACCGAGATTCCGCCAACCGAGGAAGGCGCGAGCCAGTTGATCCACGAGTTGGTGGTGGACCGGACATTGGGCTAACCCAAGATCGTGTCCGCCGGTCTCCGCAAGCCGCGACCGGCGAGCACGCCATGAAATATTTCGAGAAACCAACGGGCGGAAGGCCGAACGATGATCGAACCGAATCGCCAAGGCGAAGTGTGGGTTTTTGCGGAACAGGAAGACGGCTCGCTCCACGAAGTCGTGTTGGAGCTGTGCGGGAAGGCCCGTGAACTGGCCGACCAGTTGGCCGTGAAAGTCGGCGCCGTTTTGCCCGGCAGCCACGTCGAGGGACTAGCCAAGCGGCTGATCGCCCAAGGGGTCGACAACGTCTACCTCGTCGATGATCCGCGGCTGGGACATTTCGAAACCAAGCCCTACGCCCGGGCCATTTGCAGCCTGATCGAAAAGCATCGGCCGCAGATCGTCCTCTACGGCGCCACGGCGATGGGTCGGGACCTGGCCCCGCGCGTCGCCTCCGAAGTGCGGGCCGGCATGACGGCCGACTGCACCGACCTGGAAATCGCCGACGTGACCGATCCGCGGACCAAACAAGTCCACGAGAAGCTCCTGCTCCAGATCCGGCCGGCGTTCGGCGGGAACATCATCGCCACGATCGTCAACTACGACCAGTGGCCGCAGATGGCCACCGTCCGTGAAGGCGTGATGGCGCTGAAGCCCGTGAACGAGTATCGCCAAGGGAACGTGATCCGCGAGAAGGTCGACTTCGACGACACCCTGTTCGCCGTGAAGTTGATCGAGCGTCACATCGAGCCGCGCAAGGTCAACCTCAAGGGCGCCCGCGTGATCGTCGCCGGCGGCGGCGGGGTGGGCAACCGCGACGACTTCCGGCTGATCCACGAGTTGGCCGGGGCGATCGGCGGGGCCGTCGGCGCCAGCCGCGCGGCGGTCGACAGCGGCTTCATCGGCAAGGAATACCAGATCGGCCAGACCGGCACGACGGTCCGCCCGGCCCTGTACATCGCCGCCGGGTTTTCCGGGGCCGTGCAGCACCGGGCCGGGATGGAGGAGTCGGCCAAGATCATCGCGATCAATGTCGACCCTGCTGCGCCGATCTTCTCCGTGGCCCATTACGGGATCGTCGGCGACCTGAAGAAGGTCATTCCGATGATGATCAAGTCGCTCAAGGAGCGACGCAAGTAGGCGGTTAGTAAGACAGAGTCGGTTAAGGGCCGCCGGCATGGCGGCCGAAATGAGCGAACACAACGAATTCTCACACGAGGTTGCCCGTGGGGAACTATTTTCTCGATAACGACGACATCCAGTTTCTCTTCAATCACATCGACCTGAAGGAATTGGCCCGGATTCAGGAGGATCGCACTCCGAATGGCGACGCCACCTACGGACCGGTCGATGAAGCGGACGCGGTCGACAACTATCGCCGGATCCTGGAGATCATGGGCGAGGTCGCCGCGGAGACACTCGCGCCCAACGCCGAGCAGGTCGACCGCGAAGGGAACACGCTGAACGACGATGGCACCGTCACCTACCATCCGCTGGTCCAGGAAAACCTCACGCGGCTGAGCCAGGCCGACATGATGGGCTTTACGCTGCCTCGCAAGTACGGCGGCTTGAACTGCCCCTGCCTGCTCTACACGATGGCCACCGAGATGGTCAGCCGAGCCGACTGCTCGTTCATGAACATGTTCGGCCTCCAAGGGATCGCCGAAACGATCTACGCCTTTGCCAACGACGCGATCAAGGATGAGATCCTGCCCAAGTTCGCCTACGGCCAAGTGACCGGGGCCATGGTCCTCACCGAGCCCGACGCCGGTAGCGACCTGCAGGCCGTGCGTCTGCGGGCCTTCCAGGACAGCAATGGCAACTGGTACCTCAACGGCGTGAAGCGGTTCATCACCAACGGCTGCGGCGAGATCCTCCTGGTCCTCGCCCGCACCGAGCCCGACATTGCCGACGGCCGCGGGCTGAGCCTGCTGCTGGCCGAGCGGTCGCCGAAGGTCCGCGTGCGCCATCTCGAAGAGAAGCTGGGAATCCACGGTTCGCCGACCTGCGAGCTGGTGTTCGACGACACCCCGGCCCGGCTGATCGGCGAGCGCCAGCGGGGCCTGATCACCTACGTGATGGCCTTGATGAACGGCGCCCGCGTGGGAATCGCCGCGCAGTCGTTGGGCGTGGCCGAGGCGGCCTACCGCCTGGCGCGCACCTACGCCCACACGCGTCAACAGTTCGGCGGTCCGATCGAGCGGCTTCCGGCCGTGGCCGAACTGGTGACCGACATGAAGATCTATATCGAGGCCGCCCGGGCCCTGGCCTACGAGACCGCCCGGGTCTGCGACCGCGAGAACAACAACCTGCGAATCCTCGAGAGCACCCCGGATCTCAGCAAGGAGGAGCAGAAGGAACGCAAGCAGTTGTCCCGCGCATGCAAGCGGATCAACGGCATGCTCACGCCGATGAGCAAGTACTACTGCTCGGAGATTGCCTTTTCGGTAGCCCACGACACTATCCTGGTCCTCGGCGGCTCCGGCTACATGAAGGACTACGCCGCCGAGCGGTATCTGCGCGACGCGCGGATCACGACGATCTACGAAGGCACCAGCCAGTTGCAGGTCGTGGCCGCGGTCCGCGGCGTGACCTCCGGGGCCTTTGAAACCTACGTGGCCGACCACGAGGCGAAGAAGTACGACGATCCGCTGTTGGCCGAGTTGAAGCAGAAGCTCATCCACGGCAAAGAGCGGGTGGTCGAGGCGATCGGATTCGTCAAGGCCAAGTCGACCGGCTATCTGGATCTGGCCGGGCGGCGTCTGGTCGATTCGGCGATTGCGGTGATCATCGGCCACCTCCTGCTCGGTCAGGGGGCCGCCAACGAGCGGAAGAAACGCGTTGCCCGACGGTTCATCGAGAGCCAGATGTCGGTGCTGGAAATGAACTGCCAGCAGATCTTCGCCGGCGACACCACGCCGATGGACGAGTACGAACTGCTCGCCGGGCCCGTGCCGGCCGCCGAGTAAAGGCACCACAACCGGTATTACATTCCACGGAAGGCTTGCCTGCCCCGCTATAATTGTCACGTATTCCCACGCCCTGCGCGGGGCGGCGGATTCCTCTGACAACAGCAGCCGAGGCAACGATGGGTATGTTCACCGGCAAGACCGGACTTGTGATGGGGGTGGCCAACGATCGCAGCATCGCCTGGGCGATGAGCGAAGCCCTGCTGGCCGAGGGGGCCGAGGTGGCGTTCACCCATCTCCCGGGCCCGTCCAGCCAGCGGCGTGTCCAGCAACTGGTGGAGCCCTATCACCCCAAGGTTCTCCTCCCCTGCGACGTGCAGAAGGATGACGACATCGCCCATGTCTGCTCCGTGATCAGGGAGACGTACGGCAAGCTCGACTTCGTGCTGCACGCAATCGCCTACGCCCCGCCGGCCGAGTTGCGCCAACCGTACGTGGAAACCAGCCGCGAGGGATGGCACCTGGCCATGGACATCAGCGCCTATAGCCTGGTGGCCGTCTGCCGCGAGGCCGCGGGGCTGATGACCGACGGCGGCTCGATCGTCACGATCAGCTACTTCGGCGGCGAGAAGGTGATGCCCGGCTACAACTTGATGGGCGTCTGCAAAGCGGCCCTGGACCACAGCGTGCGCTACCTGGCCTGGGACCTGGGCCGCAAGAACATCCGCGTCAACGCGATCAGCGCCGGTCCGATGCGCACCCTCAGTTCGGCCGGCATCTCCAAGTTCGACGAAATGCAGGAACATGCCGCGAGCAAGGCCTGCCTGGGCCGCAACGTTGAATTCAAGGAACTTGGCACCACGGGCCTGTATCTGCTGGGCGATCTGTCCGGCGGCGTGACCGGCGAACTGCTCCACGTCGACTGCGGCTACAGCATCGTCGGGCTGTAGGCCAGATGCGCACTCCTTCGCCCACACCGATCGCGATCGTCCTCGTCCAGCACGCGGGCCGCGTGCTGATTGGCCGCCGCCCTCCGGAGGTGCCGCTGGCTGGCTACTGGGAGTTTCCCGGTGGAAAGGTCCAGCCGGGCGAGACGTTCCGCGAAGCGGCCGCCCGCGAATGCCGCGAAGAGACCGGCCTGGCGGTCTGCCTCGGCGAGGAGTACCAGACCGTAGTCCATGCCTATGCGCACGGTCAACTGACGCTCCATTTCTTCGCGGCCACTCCCCAGGATCCCTCTCAATCCCCCGCCGCCCCCTTTCGCTGGGTGCCCGTGGCCGAGTTGGGCGACTATCCCTTTCCCCCGGCCAATGCCGAAGTCGTTGCCCGCCTGCTGAAGGACGTGGGGCGTGAGGCGTGAGACGTGGGGCGTAGGGCGTCGAGCGTAGGGCGCATTGAAGGGAAATGAGGTTTGACGAACAAGACCTGTAGGGAACGCCCCACGCCCTTCGCCCTTCGCCCTTCGCCC
>JBDKTH010000631.1:0-3212 GCA_039680305.1 Thermoguttaceae bacterium
GTGGGGGCTGATGAAGGTGTGCAGCTTGCGAAATCGGGTGATGAACCCGTCCGGCCCGACCGTTACATAGCAGTTGTAGGCCCTATCGTCGTCCTTTTCGACAAGCCCTGCCATGACGACCACGTGGAACTCCCGGGCGATCTTGATCAGTTCCTGGACCGATGGGCCGTCGGGCACCGGCTCAGCCACGGCCAGAAGTTGCTCCTTGCTCAAGTTTTGCAGCCAGGTGTAGGCCGGGATCGAGATCTCGTGAAAACTGACGATCTCGGCCCCCTGGTCCACCGCACGGCGAGTCAACGCGCGGATCCGCGAGAGATTGTAGGCCTTGTCGTTGTCTCGATGCTCGAACTGTGCCGCGGCGACGCGAATATCCCTCATCG
Organism: Thermoguttaceae bacterium; assembly: GCA_039680305.1. GTDB lineage: Bacteria > Planctomycetota > Planctomycetia > Pirellulales > Thermoguttaceae > JBDKTH01. The sequence continues at coordinate 381 of JBDKTH010000631.1, forward strand.
GGGTGCTCCCCTCCTTGCTGCTGGCCGATACAGTGGGAGTTTCGATCCTCCCGGAATTCCGTGAGAAGCTGTTTCAAGACCGGTTTTCAGCCGCCCCTGTGTCGCCGTTTGTCCGGTTTTGAAACAGCTTCTAGGGCTGTCTAGCATGGCGGCCGGTCGGGGGACCTGTCAAGAACCGCGTCCGGCGTCCGAGAAAATTCCCCGTCTCCTACTGGCGTTCTTGGCCACTGGTCGGCTATGATCAAAAGGCCGTGACTGCGTGTTCGTGGGGCGAACCGCATGCCGGCCATCGCGGACCTCCGCCGCCACTCGACAGCTTGCGTTCTCCGTTTTGTTCAAACAAAGGAGTGAACGATGTCCGGCGAGTATCGCTTCTCTTTTGGGCCGTGGAACCTTCATGAGGGAGCCGATCCGTTCGGGCCGCCGGTCCGAGCCTCGCTGGAGTTCGCCCGGAAATTGCGGATGTACCGCCAACTCGGCTTTCACGCCGTGCAGTTCCACGACGACGATGCGGTGCCCAATATCGATGAGAAGTCGATCGACGAGGTCCGCAAACAGGCGGCCGACGTCAAGCGAATGCTGGCGGGCGAAGGGCTCCTGGCCGAGTTTGTCGCCCCGCGACTTTGGGAAAGCCCCAAGGGAATCGACGGCGGCTTCACCTCGAACGATCCCGAGTGCCGCCGCTGGGCGGTGGGCCGGCTGAAGCGGTCGGCCGACATCGCCGACGAGTTGGGCACGAAGCTGATCGTCCTCTGGCTCGCCCGCGAAGGAACCTACATCCGCGAATCGAAGAACGCAATCGACGCCCAAAAGCACCTCCTCGACGCGATCAACCAGGCCTTGGAGTACAATCCCCGCATCGAGATCGCCATCGAGCCGAAGCCGAACGAGCCGATGGACCACGCTTATCTTCCGACGGTCGGCCATGCTCTGGCCTTGGCGTCGCAGACGGTTGATCCCAAGCGTGTCGGCGGCCTGATCGAAACGGCCCATGCGATCCTGGCCGGTTTGGATCCGTCGGACGAAATGGCCTTCGCCCTTTCGATGGGCAAGCTCTGGAGCGTGCACCTGAACGACCAGAACGGTCTGAAGTTCGACCAGGACAAGACGTTCGGCGCGGCGAACCTTCGCAGCGCCTTCAACCAGGTCCGCGTGTTGGAACTGGGCAACTACCCGGCCACGGGCCGCTTCGTGGGGCTGGACGTCAAGGCGATGCGCACCCAAAAGGCCGAAGTGGCCCATCGCCATCTCTGCAACAGCCGCACCGTCTTCCTGCGCATGCTGCAGAAGGTTCGCACCTTCCCCAGGGAGGTCGAACAGCAGTGCATTGCCAACCGCGACTACGAGGCCCTGGAAATGGCCGTGCTCGAACACTTGCTGAGCAAGTAAGTGCCCTCGGGGGGCGGCGCCCAATCGCGGTGAGTGTGCCGCGACTTCGCCTCGGCCGGACTCCGGGAGCTACTGGCCGGAAAATACTTGATGCTGCCCTGCCAAATCGAGTTGAAATTGGGCCAGCCGTTGTGCTAGGCTGATTCCTGGCAGCCCCAGAAGGCGAGCTGCGGATCTTTGACAATTGACGCAATCGACAAATTGCCCTCGCGCTTCAGCGTATGGCCGTCAGGGCCGCCCCAGGCGCTGAGGATGGCTGCGCGCATGGCCTGTGCTCCTCGCCGAGCACGGGCCAGGGACTTCGGGAACACGGAAACCATGTGGGTGGAGGTAAGCCTGGGTGGGGCATTCCAGGCCGAAATATGTAGAAACCCATGAATTATGCAACACCTCCCCACTTTCGGGTTAGTTCACTTACGTCTTTTCGCGTGAATGTAACTGACTGGATAGGCGTTACTTACGAATGTGCGCCGCGTCGCAGAATTTGCATCACAACACGTGAGGCTTTCCACAATTCCCTCCCTTAACCTGGGGGCGATCCGCGGAGTGCCGGCCGGCAGCCGAGGCGGTTTGCAGGATCATTCCCCCAGCTAGATACGACTGGCTCACATGATCGTCCGTGCCCCCTTTGAGATTCGGCCAGAAAGAACTTGAAGAATTGCGCTGTCCATGAAGCACCTGCGGTGGCAGGACCCGGGAAGCCTGAAAAGATCGACTTCTGTTGACGATAAAGACGGCGGACACAATGGAGCCTGGAAACATCGATCGTTGTTGACCACACAACCAACCGAGCCTGCAACGGCTGCGGCGTGAGACGCTTGACGCTGCCCATGGCGTTGGCCACAATGGCCAGTTGGCCCTGCCAGCGTTAGTCCTGCCTGCTCAGTCCGTCCGCCCTGCCCTCCAGGAGCGTTGCAATGCGCCGACGATGCCTCGTTGCCGTTTTCCTGTTCTGCCTCGTCGCCTGGTCCGGACGATCGACGGAAGCGGCCTCGCCTTTGGAACCCTTTGAGCCGGACGAGCATACGCTCTTGCTCTACCATTTCGACGAAGGCCAGGGCTCCGTGGCCAAGGATTCGAGCCGCTATGGCTACGACGGCGAGGTCCGCGGCGCTCGGTGGGAGACGGGCAAGTTCGGCGGAGCCCTCCAGTTCGACGGCCAGGACGACAGCGTCTTCCGGCACGTGACCGAGGCGATCGAGAACCTCAGGACGATCACGGTCGAGTGCTGGTTCAAACAGGAGAACCCCGAAGGACGGCAGTTTCTCGTCGGCAAAGACGTTACGATCCATTTCGACCTGAGCGGCGGAAACGGGACCTCGATCTCGCTCTACAATCAAGGTGGAGCGAAGGCCAATGCCGAGGGGCTGCGGCATCAGCAGGTAGGCGCCGGGATTGGGCCAGTGCGTCTCGGCCGATGGCATCACCTGGCCGCCACTTACG
>JBDKTH010000919.1:0-1787 GCA_039680305.1 Thermoguttaceae bacterium
GTCGGTGTGGTTGGTTTCATCCCCTCGCTCGCCCTGGCGGTTGACTACCCTGGGCGCTCGCCCGGCCAGGCGGTCGCACGTCAGGAATCCGATCGGCTGGTGCTGGAAAACGCCGGCCTGGCGGCCACGTGGACGATCGACGGCCAGCGACTCGCGGGCTGGAAGGTGAACGACCCGAACTCAGGCCGCACGCTTCAGGCCCCGGAGCTCTTTGGGCTCACCTTGGCCGACGGACGCACGATCAAGGCCTCGGAGCTGCGATTGGTTGGCAAGCCGGCCCTCGAAAAGCTGACGCCACATCCAGATGCCGTGCGGTTGGCGGAACGATCTGCGGGCTGGAAGGCGGCGGCCGAGTTGGTTTCGTCCGACGGCTCGCTTCGCGTCCACTGGACGGCGTTTCTCCGCGATCAGGCCAACGCGGTGCGTCAGGAAGTGACGCTCCAGCCCGAGGGCAACGATCTGCCAGCCGGACAACTGACGCTGATCGACCTGGAAACGCCCGAGGCCCAAGTGCAGGGTTCCGTCGAAGGCTCGCCGGTCGCGGTTGGCACCCTGTTCCTCGCATGCGAGCATCCGATGGCTGCCAATCGCGTGGAAAAGGGACGCGTCGTGTGCTCGGTGGCGACGTTCGGCCCGCTTCGCGCAGGCCAGCCGGTGAAGCGAAGCTCCGTGATTGGCGTGGCTCCGGCAGGTCAGCTTCGGCGTGCGTTCCTGTATTACCTGGAACGCGAGCGTCCGCGTCCCTACCGGCCCTTTTTGCACTACAACTCCTGGTACGACATCGCCTGGCATGATCGGAAGATGAACGAGGAGCTTTGCCTGGCGGCGATCGAGGTGCTTGGAGACGAACTGGTCGAGAAACGCCAAGGGACACTCGATTCGCTCGTGTTCGACGACGGCTGGGACGACAATCGCACGCTCTGGCGTTTCCATCCCGGTTGTCCCCGCGGGTTCACGCCGCTTCAAGAAGCCGCGGCGAAATACCACAGTGCCGTGGGCGTGTGGCTCTCGCCCTGGGGCGGTTATGCCCAGGCGAAGAAGGAACGCCTCCAGTACGGCAAGACCCAAGGGTTTGAAACGAACCGCAACGGCTTCTCGCTGGCCGGGTCGAAATACTATGGCCGGTTCCGCGACGTCTGCGCGGAGATGATCACCAAGTACGGCGTGAACTATTTTAAGTTCGACGGCATCGCCCAGGGGATCTCGTCGGCCGGCGCGGGCCAGGAGTTCGCCGCCGACGTCGAGGCCATGCTGCGGCTGATCGACGACCTGCGTCGGCTGCGGCCCGACGTGTTCGTCAACGTCACCACAGGCACCTGGCCTTCGCCGTTCTGGCTGATGCACGGCGACTCGATCTGGCGCAACGGGAACGACATGGGCTTTGCCGGCGACGGTTCGGCCCGGCAGCGATGGATCACCTACCGCGACATAATCACCTACCAGTGGGTCGTGCGCCGCGGGCCGCTCTATCCGCTCAACTCGCTGATGACCCAAGGGATCTGCCACGCCAAGCTCGGCGATCCCAGCAAGCTGTCGCCCGACGCCAAGGAATGGGCCGACGAGACCCGTTCGTTCTTCGGCTCCGGCACGCAGCTTCAGGAGCTCTACATCACGCCGCAGATGCTAACGCCTGAGATGTGGGACACCCTGGCCGAAGGGACGAACTGGTCGCGAAGGAATTTCGACGTGCTGGTCGATTCCCATTGGATTGGCGGCGATCCGGGCCAGAAGCAGGTCTACGGCTTTGCCGCCTGGTCGCCGCGTCAGGGGATTCTTACGCTCCGCAA
>JBDKTH010001110.1:0-4882 GCA_039680305.1 Thermoguttaceae bacterium
GATGGCGACAACAAGCTCGTCGCGGTTGATGGTTTCGGTTGCGGCCGGTGCTTCGTCGGATCGTCTGGTGAGAGGGAGCACTGGCAGGATGCCAGTGGCACGCGGTCGGGTGCCACTGGCGTGCCGCCAGTGTTTCTTGCGGAAACGGGCTTGCACGTTGCCCCACCAAACATCCTCCGTCGAGCCAGCCTCGTGTTCAGTCTGGGGAGATGGCGACAACAAGCTCGTCGCGGTTTATGGTTTCGCCTGCGGCCGGTGCTTTGTCGGGTCGTCTGGTGAGAGCGAGCACTGGCAGGATGCCAGTGGCACCCGATTGACGAGCACGCAATCTCACCACAAATCGGCCGGCACCCCGTCGATTTGCGGTAACTGGTCATCCAAGTCCCGGCCCTCGCTTTGGTACCAACGGGCACTCGACCATCGCCATTGAACGGCTTCTTGGCAGAGTCCGCGTCGCACCGGGTTTAAGTGCAGGTAGTCGATCGATCCGAGTACGGCCTCTGGCGTCTTGAGATTCCGGTCGTAGCCCGGCCCTTCCTGCCAGAAGCGGAAGGACCACTTTCCCGGCCGTTCGCGGACCGTCAACTCGTGAAGCAGGTGGCTGCCGGTTGACTGCAAGTTGGCTTTCACCTCGGCAGAACAGGGCCGCTTGACCGCCGCGAGAAACCGGTCGATGTCCACAGGCTCGACCGTCGGGTAGACCAGCAGATGAACATGCTCGGGCATGTAGACGAAAGCCACGAGCCGATAGTCCTGGTCCTGGACCGCTTGGGAGATACTCTGCGACAGATGCCGACGCCACAGATCGTTGGTCAGCAGTGGCCGCCGCTGGTAGCAAGAGAATGTCAACTCGTGGAGGTCGCCCGGATCGTGGTAATGCCGCACTTGCTTGCGGTGCGAAGAGTGCTTGGCCATAATCTTGCCCCTCGATTCAACAATAGGCCATTCTTCGCGGCCAGTATACCCGCTGTTCGGCTCCGTGCCCAGCGGCTGACGAGTTTCCCCGTCTAGAGTCGGGTGCCACTGGTCGGGTGCCACTGGCGTCCCGCCAGTGCCTTTTCTGGAAACGGGCTTGCACGCTGCCCCTTCAAGAGACGTCGATCATGCAACCGTCGCAGAAGAGGCGGGCGGCAAGCTCGTCGCAGTGGATGGAATCCTTTCAGCCGGTGCCGGCTCGACTCGCTCCTCAAGGGAAAGCACTGGCAGGATGCCAGTGGCACGCGGGGAGCCGTGTGCCTGCCTCGCTGGCACCCGTTTTTCCGGCCTCGTCGCGGTGGTATAGTGGAAGCGTGTCCAAGGACTCGGAATAGGGCATGCCCTATTCGCCGTTCAAGCTTCCCGCCGACCGCCTGCAACAAGGAGAATCGCATGGCTCAGAACACATTTGCACGCCTTCAGGTCGTTGGCCTGGTGGCCCTAACGGCGACGCTCACAACCGGCGTAGCATCGGCTGCCGACGAGGACGCCTACGTGCGTGTCAGCCCGCGCGACGCGCGGTATTTCGAGCTTTCCAACGGGAGCCGGTACGTGCCGATCGGGCTCAACCTGGCGACGTCGCCCACGGGCGTGAAGCTCGGCGTGTCGAAGGTGCCCGAGTTGCCTGACTACGAGCGGTGGTTTCGCTTGCTCTCGGAAAACGGCGGCAACTACGCCCGGGTGTGGCTCGGCAGCCGGACGTTCGACGTGGAGCACGAGAAGAGCGGCCAGTACGACCCGGAATGTGCCAAGCGGATCGACCAGTTGCTCGTCCTGGCGCGGCGTTATGGGATTCGTTTGAAGCTCTGCCTGGAGTATTTTCGCCACGTGGGCGACGGGCCGCAGCCGAACTTTGCCAAGAAGTTGCACCACGTTTCGCAGGGCGGGCTGGCCCAAACGACGGCCGACTTCTTCGACACGCCGGCCGGCCGCGCCCAGTTCCAACGCAAGCTGGCCTGGCTGCAAACGCGTTACGGCGACGATCCGATCGTGTTCGGCTGGGAACTGTGGAACGAGATGAATTGCATTGCCGGCGGCGACTGGGCCGCCTGGACCGAGGTGATGTTGGCCGACCTGCACCGGCGGTTTCCCAAGAACCTGGCCATGCAGAGCCTGGGAAGCTTCGACCGGGCCGAGCAACGCGAGCGTCACTACCGCCGACTGTGCACCATGCCGGGCAACGACGTGTTGCAGGTGCACCGCTACTTGGACCTGGGGGCCAAGCTGGACGTGTGTCGCGGTCCGGTCGACCTGCTCGCCGCCGACGCGGTGCGCGAACTGCTGGCCTTCGGCGTGCGCAAGCCGATCCTGCTGGCCGAGAGCGGCGCCGTGGAACCAAGTCACAGCGGACCGTTCAAGCTCTACGAGAAGGACCGGGCCGGCATCATCCTCCACGACGTGCTGTTTGCCCCGTTCTTCGCGGGCGCCGCGGGGCCAGGCCACGTCTGGCACTGGGATCGGTACGTCGAGCGGATGAACCTCTGGCACCACTTCGCCCGGTTCGCCAAGGCCGTCGAGGGCCTCGATCCGGCCGCCGAACAGTTCCAGCCGGGCGTCGTTGAACACCCTCGCCTGCGGATCCTGACGCTCAAAGGCCGAAGCGTGCTCCTGGCTTGGTGCCGTGACCCCGAGAATACGTGGCAATCGGAACTCGCCGAAGAAAAGCCGCCCCAAGCGATCGACGGCGCGTCGGTCGACCTTCAACGGGCGCTGGGTAGTTCGCCGGCCGTTTCGGCGTCGGCTTACGATCCCTGGGAGAACCGTTCGGTCGAGCTGCGCATGGATGGAACACGGCTCGTCTTGCCCAAGTTCTCGCGGTCGATTGTCGTGCGAGTGAAGCTGGGGCGTTGAAGATCATGGGGGGGAGGGCGATGAAGCCTCAGTACAATCGGAATAGTCTGATTCTGACGCTGGCGGTGTTGCTCGTTATTGCGCGATGTGCTCAGGCCGCCGAGGCAAACGCAGAGAAGGCGAAGGCGATTGTGGCGATTAAGGAACTGGGCGGTACCGTCCAAGTGGCCCAGAATGTTCCCGGAGAACCCGTCATTTCGGTTGATTTCGGCATCGCCGATGTCACCGATGCCGACCTGATGAAGCTCAAAAGCTTTGCTGACCTACGTTCTCTGAGTCTGGGGAATACCTTTCCCACGACCAAGGTCACCGACGCTGGCTTGAAGAACCTTGAAGGATTCTGCCTCCTCCAGACATTGGATTTGGGCTACAGTCCTAATGTCACTGACGCCGGGCTGGAACATGTCAGAGCACTTTCCTGTCTCCGGACAGTGAGATTGGACAGCCCTAATATCACCGATGCTGGGTTGAAACACCTTGGCGGACTATCTTGCCTCAAAACGCTGAGGCTCACCGGCACCAAGATCACCGGTGTCGGATTGAGGTATCTAGGAGGTTTAACCGGGCTGCAAACACTGGACCTGAGTAATAGCGCGGTGACAGACATCGGATTGGTGAACCTCAAGACATTGCCCAGTCTTGAAGAATTGTCGCTCGACCAGACCTGTGTCACGGACGCCGGGCTGTCGCAGCTCCGGTTCTTTCCCCGACTCAAGACTCTGGAATTGAGGTTCGTCAGAATAGGCGATGCTGGACTGCGACACCTTGAGGGGCTGACGCAACTTCAAATGCTTCACCTGGTTGATACGGACATCACTGATGACGGATTAGCGAGCCTTGCGAGGTTGACACAACTCCAGGAACTCAATCTTGCTGCAACCAAGATTACGGACGCTGGATTAAAGCACCTCGAAAAGTTGACTCGGCTCCGATGGCTTGGTGTCGGTTGCGAAGCAGTCACGGATGCTGGATTGAAGCATCTCGAAGGGCTGACCCGGCTGGAAGGCTTGTCGCTGTGTGATTCGAAGGTCACGGATGCCGGGATGAAGCGTATTGAAAGGTTGACCGCGCTTCGAACGTTATCTTTCGACGGCACAGGTGTCACGGACGCTGGGTTGAAGCATCTCCAAGGGTTGATCCACCTGAAAGTGTTGTTCCTCAGCAGCACGCAGATCACGGATGTCGGATTGAAAGATCTCGAAAAGCTGACCGAGCTTCGGGAATTGTTCCTTATGGACACGAAGACTACCGAAGCTGGGAAGGAATCCCTTAAGAAGGCGTTGCCAAGGCTACAGATATATTGAGAAGAAATTCTCCGCGGCAAACCGTGAGCACGTCGGGGACCGCTGGCGTGCCGCCGTTGCCTTTTCTGAAAACGGGCTTGCACGTCGCCTCTCCCAGAGCCCCCGATCGCGCAACCATCGTCGAAGAGGCGGGCGGCAAGCTCGTCGCGGTTGAGGGAATGGACTGCGGCCGGTGCGGGCTCGACTCGCCACGCAAGGGGATGCACTGGCAGGATGCCAGTGGCACGCGGGGCGTGCCGCCCCGAAGCGGGCCGACACGGCTTGGCCCTGGTTTTGGAGGCAGATTCTGCTTAACCGCGAAAACCGGGTAGGATAGCCAGCCTGCGGTGCCGAGGCGGGACGCCTAGGCTGCGGGAATACTGGCGGGAGGCCGAAGGCAAGTGGCTGCCGCGCGGCGCGGAAGGCGATAATAGTTCAGAGTAGCCGCAACGCCGCTTGACCGGTTGACGCAAGTCCTTGTGTTTCAGCGACCAGAAACCGACGGTGTGCCGCGACTTGCCGGGAGGGCGAGCCGCGCGCACGGTTCGTTTTGGTTGGGTCGCTGGAGACACTGCTTGCCCTCCAGGCAAGCAGTGTCACACGGCACACGGAAAGTGACCGCGCTGCAACGTGAATCGCACGCGCAAGTGCCGGTAGAATCAAGCGTTGCGGCGGAATAGGCCATTTTGTGTTGCCAATTCCTGTCATAAACGCCGCCACCTCTTGAAAGAATCTCTGCACGAATTTGGCAATAAGTGATTGCAATCTCTCAT
>JBDKTH010000014.1:0-3777 GCA_039680305.1 Thermoguttaceae bacterium
TCCTCGGCCTCGGCCTTCTTGGGGCGAGGCTTGCGGGCGGGTTTGGCCTCGCCGGCCTCCTTCTTCTCGGCGGCCTTCTTAGCCATCGGCTTCTGCTCGGTCGTCGGCTTGGCCGCCTTGGCGGCAGGGATATTGTGGGGGAGCGGTCGGACCTGATCGATCTCCCGCAGGCACTGGATCAGCCCGTCGTCGCTGGCCAAGTACAGGCGATCGGTCGCGGTGTTGGTCAGCATCAGCGAAAGGTTCTGGGTGTAGAGGGTGTCGAGGCGTGCGCCATTGCGGGCGTCGAGGATGTGGATCATGCCGACCTTGTCGGCCGTATAGAGCCGGCTCTTGCTGAGCGCCAGGACCTTGGCGGCCTGCGGCGCTCGCCAGAGTTGGGTGCCTTTTTGGGCATCGAGGCAGTAGAGGCCGCCGGCCTGGATCGCGGCATAGACGCAGGTGTCGATGCCGACGGCCGGCTCGATCATGGCTTCTCCGACGGGGAACCGCCACATCGACGAACCGTCCTTTTCGCGGCAGGCATAGACAAAGCCGTCGCGCGACGTGACGAAGATCGCGGCCATGTCGCCGGCAACCTTCGGATGCGGCGGCACATAGCTGGGCTTTCCAACGATCCCGCCGGCGACGCCGATGTTGAAGCGGACGAGGAATTGCGTGGCCGTATCGCTGCTGATTCCGCCGACGAAGAGGACGCCGCGATCGGTGGACCAGGCCACCCGGTCTTCGTCGTCATCCTGGCGGATCACCACCGGTGCCGCCAGGGCCTGGCCCCATGACTGGCAGGCCAACGGGACATCGATCTTGCCTGCGTCACGGGGTTGGGCTTCGATCGCTCCCAGCTCTTTGGCGCTCAACTTCTTGGCGTCGGCCTTGTCCTCACCCTTGCCGTCGGCCTTGCTCTTGGCCTCTGCGGATGCAGGTTCCTGCGGCGAATCGTCGGTCGGCTTGAGCCGGAACGACTGCACCAGACCGGTGAGCATCGGCACATAGGCACGCCGGGCACTCACGGCTGGTCCGGCGCCGGGGGCGCTGGACAATTGGGTCTTCCAGAGGAGTTTTCCCGTTTTTCGCACGAGGATGTAGAGCTGCGAACCGTTGACGACGGCCACCAGTTCCTTGTTGGCGCTCGGGGCGAGGGTGGGCAACTCGGGCCGGCCGATCTGCTGGACCCAGAGGGTCTGACCGGTCTCGGCATCCATCGCGTGGAGCATGGCCCGATCGGTGGCGATCAACAAGAGCCCCTCGTGGAGCACGACCTGCGCGACGCGGCTGCGCCCCTGGTCAAACTGCACCTGGTTGAACCAGGCCACGGTCAGGCCATGGCGGCTGGCGGTCGTCTCGGGGATCAGGCCCCCGCTGGCCACGGCCGAGCGAGCGACAGCGAGGAACCCGACGAGTGCCAATGGCACGAGGAATAAGCGGCAACGCGACATGGAAGGCCCTCAAGCGAGTCTGTACCAAGGGGGGACGCTCACGCCAAGGGAACGTCCGAGCGACCAAGCTTCCTAGCACACCCCCGATCCGTCCATAATAATTAGCCCATTGGGCGAACGCACGCGAAAAAATGACGGCCACGGGGGGCGCGGCGCCGGGGAGCGGACGGCTGCCTGGCCGGGCTTTGCCAGTCGGGCCGGTTGGGAGGCGGAAGCGGCCGCTTCACCCCAACCCTGGCAGGAATCTTATCTCCTTCTGCAGCTTGGTTGTGCCTCCCCCTCGCCTAGCGTTAGCAATTGGCCATCACTTCTCAGTATAATTGATCGATTCCTTGAGTTTGGCACAGGCATCCCGTATATGGGACGCCAGGGGAGAGGTGTTAATGGATGTGGATCGTTTGGGGCCTGACGCTCGAAAAATCGTGGAAGAGATTCTCGGTTACCTGAATTACTCTTCGGGCGCCCCCGATCCGCGCTTTCTGGGTAGTTTAAACCGCCTCTTTGGCTTGGTTGAGTGCCCCCCTTCTCGCGTTCGCGCGAGGGGAGCTGCGGCCGCAACTCCAGCCTGGAAAAGTCTTTCCGAGGAAATCCGCCGGAGCCTGGCCGACCTGAGCCATAGTTCCCAGGTCTTCCGTCAGGTGGAACAGGCCGAGGCCGTGCTCCACCTGGTCTTCGACGAAGTCTTGCCGGCCTACCGCGAGTTTCACCGGGACCTGCTGTTTCACCAAACTGAGGAATCCCTTTTCCGCCCCTTTTTTCTGGGCCGTGTCTGCGAAGCTGTCCTGTCGCAAGGGGGGCCGTGGGAGGAGACCGAACGAATCGTTCCCGCCGCGCTGAAGCGGTTGAACGATTTCCTCGGTCATCGCCCCGTGGCCGTGCTCCGCAGCGAACAGAAGCTCCAGCCCTACCCGCACGAGTGGGTCCGGCCGATTCCGCTGGCGATCGCCGGGGCCGGCGTGGGCGTGGGGCCCTATCAGGTGCTGGTGGAAAAGACCCTCGAGATCCTCCTCGCGGCCGACCCGATGCTCTTGCATCAGGCGTCGTTCAACCCGGAACTGCTCGACGAACTGGGGCTCGACCCGCGGGCGTACGATTTCGAGCATCCGGTGAATCGCCGGCCGAACTATCACTTCGGCGGTTGGGATCCTCATCAGATCGACCTGCAAGGGCGGTATCGGCGGTTCGTCGTGCAGCAGGTGACGCTCGACGCGTTGGTGAGCCGGTTGGACGAGCGGAGCGATCTGCCGCGGGACGAGATCCTGTTTGAAGCGGCGGCGGTGATGGCCGGCACGATGCTGATGGGCTCGGGGATCAGCGGCAGCGGCCCGGAGTCGCACGATTCGAGCGTTACGTTGGCCAAGCTCTTGCCGCAGATCGCGGCCTATCGCGACGCCTTTTACGAGCGGCTTCTGGAGCAGCTCCCCGCGGCGCACGCCCAGCGACTGCGGGCCGAAGCGGTCAAGCTGCGGCAGCCGTTTGGCGGTGCGCGGCAGCATCTGAACCAGACGCTGGCCCGCCGTCGCGCCGAGCAGTTGCAGCACGTTCACCTGGCGCTCCTGTTTGCCCGGATGGGCTACACGGAGGCCGCGGAACGCCAGGCGGTGGTCGTGCCGGTGGCCTCGGCGCGGATGCGCACGGAGATGAGCTGCCGACTGACGACCGGCCATCTGCTGGCCGACCGGGGACAGTTCGAAGAGGCGGCGCAGCTGTTGCCGGAGGTCGAGGACCTGTTGCATCGGGCGATCCAGTGCGGGGCACTGGTCGATCCGTGGAACGTCCTCGGGTTTGGCGGGCAGTTTCCCCTGTTTCCCGCCGTGGAAAACAGCATTTACGACCACCGGGTCGACGAACTGATCGAGCTGATCAGCGAGATCTTCGGCCTCTATGCCCGACTGGAAAAAGCGGCCGCGGCCACGGGCCGGACCGAGCTTCGCCAACAACTCTCCGACGACCTCCAGGCCCTGGCCGCCTGGTGGGACAAGTTCGCCACGACCGAGGTCGGCGGGGTGGAGAGCATTTCCGGACATCAGATGTGGGAGTCGGCCTCGCAGGTCTCGACGGCCCTGGCGGCGTGGCACGAGGTGGGAACGGCCGGCGGCGACATCGCCTTCTGGCGCCAGCATGTCGAGCGGTTCAGCTCGCCCAAGGCCTTCGCCTTGCTGGTCGAAGCCCTGCTGGATCAGGGCGACCACGTGGCGGCGATGGGCCTGCTGACCTACTGGCTCAGCCGGGCCGACGAGATCCCGCTTTCCGAAGGCGACTACTCGTTCCACACGTTGGCCCTGCGCTGGATGGAGCAGGTCTGGCACGCGGCCGAGACGCCCGCGGCCGAGACGCCCGC